>NZ_JBKQQD010000116.1:0-10620 GCF_052144515.1 Mycobacterium sp.
ACACCTCCGGGGCGTGTCAGGAAAACCCGCGTGCGCCAAACACACGGACTCAAAAGGAATCACTTACAGATCCCTTCCTGACACCTCCGGAGGCGTTTGTGAAGGACCAACCCGATCTATATCAGCGGTGCAGGTCGCGGCCGCAGTCGCCGGTAACTACGGCGACGGAGCATGGTATGTGGACCTGGCTCCAATCACCGACCCCGACCTGGTGCCGATCACCGTGGCACGGGCGCTGGGGCTGCCGGATCAGCCGGGACCTTCCCCGGAGAACAGCCTGCTGCAGTTCGTCGGCGCCCAGCACATGCTGGTGGTGCTGGACAACTGCGAGCACTTGCTGGATGCCAGCGCGGCGCTGACCACAGCGCTGTTGGGTGCCTGTCCCCGATTGTCGGTTATGGCGACCAGTCGCGAGCCAACCGGGGTGGCCGGCGAGGTGACCTGGCGGGTGCCGTCCCTATCGCTGGGCGGCAACGCCGCCCGGCTGTTCAGCGACCGTGCTAACCACGCCCGGCCCGGCTTCAGCATCACCGATGACAATGCGGCCGCGGTAGACGAGATCTGCCGTCGGCTCGATGGCATGCCACTGGCGATCGAGTTGGCGGCGGCACGGGTACGCGCATTGTCACCGAAGGAGATTCTGGCCGGCCTGCAAGACCGATTCCGTTTGCTGACTGGTGGGTCGCGGACTGCAGTGCGCCGCCAGCAGACGTTGCAGGCCTCCGTGGATTGGTCTCACGCATTGACCGAACCAGAGCGAATCTTGTTCCGCCGGCTGGCGGTGTTCCTGGGCGGATTCGACCTGGACGGCTGCCAACGGGTGGCCTGCGACAAGGACTTAGCGCGGCATCAGGTGCTCGATGTACTAGCCCTGCTCGTCGACAAGTCGCTGGTGATCGCCGAAACGGCCCGCGGCCCAACGCGATACCGGTTGCTGGAGACGATCCGCCAGTATGCGCAGGAAAAGCTGGGCGAATCCACTGAGGCCGTGGCTGTCCGGGACCGGCACCGTGACCACTACACCGCGATGGCCGCGGCGCTGACGGTCCGGCTACCACCAGCTTGGAGCTGCTGCTCGATCAGGCGGAGGCCGAAATAGACAATCTGCGAGCCGCATTCGCGTGGAGAAGGAGAACTCCGACACCGACAATGCATTGCAGCTCGCCACGTCCCTGCAGCCGCTGTGGATGACGCGGGGCGGCCTCAAGGAGGGATCGGACTGGCTCGACCTCGGTCTGGCCGACGCTGAGACCGCGGGCGCCGATGTGACGCCCCGGGCGATGGCGCGGGCGTTGGCCGACAAGGCATTCCTGGATAACATGCGCGACGCGGGAAGCCTTCCGCGAGCTCAGCGTGCACTGGCCATCGCCCGCGAGCTCGATGATCCCGCACTGCTGGTGCGGACTCTCACCGCCTGCGTGCATGCGCAGGCGAGCGGATCGCCGCTTCCGCATCGAATCCCGCTAACCATGGCCACCATCAGTGTGATGCGCGTCACAACTATGGCTAGATGTGGTAGCCACCACACCGCGTGTGGAGAGCAAGACATTTAGCACCGCGTATCCTCTGTGCATGGGTCGGGACCCACTGTCAATTAGTGCTGCTCAGCCCGCCGTGGCCGACGTAAATGACTACGTTCTTGCCGATGGCAAGATCGTCTTGCCTGAGGGCGTGACGCTCACCTCGTTTTTCGCTCAGAACCGGGCAGCATTCGGTGACTGTCCGTCGTATCGGTTCATCGACTACGCGAAAGACCAGGATGGGCGCATCGTTGAGCTCGGCTGGAATGGGCTGTGGTCGCAGGTCCGGGCGATCGGTGCACGCCTCCAGCAGGTCACCAAGCCGGGCGATCGGGTGGCAATCGTGGCGCCACAGGGTGTCGAGTATGTAGCGGCCTTCTTCGGCGCCGTCCATGCGGGCAGAATTGCGATCCCGTTGTTTGCTCCAAGTCTGTCCGGCCATGCCGAAAGGCTGTCGGCGGTGCTGGCCGATGCCCGGCCTGCCGTGTTGTTGACCACGAGCGCGGCGGCCGAGTCGGTGCGGGAGTTTGTGCGGACACTTCCGGTGGCCGGGCGGCCGCGGCTGATCGCGGTCGACGCGATCCCGATGACGCTCGCTTCGATGTTTACCGACGCGACAGTCCGCACCGACGATGTCGCCTATCTGCAGTACACGTCAGGCTCAACGCGCACACCGGCCGGTGTGGAAATCACCCATCGCGCTGTCTGCACCAACGTGCTGCAGATGATCCTGGCTGACGGGTTGGACCGGGGAATCCGCTGCGTGAGCTGGCTGCCGCTGTATCACGACATGGGATTGCTCATGGTCATGTTCCCGGCGCTGTGCGGTGGATACCTCACGCTGCTGGATCCCATGGCATTCGTGCGCCGGCCCTACCGATGGATCAAACAGCTGAGTGCGGAAGCGACCGGCGGCCGGACGTTTTCGCCCGCGCCGAACTTCGCCTACGAGTTGACGGCCGAGCGGGGGCTACCCCCGCAGGGCGACACCATTGACCTCAGCAACGTTGTCGGCCTGCTCAACGGCTCCGAGCCGGTGACGATGTCGGCCATCGAGAAGTTCACAAACGCGTTCGCTCCATATGGTCTGCCCGCGACGGCAATCAAGCCGTCCTACGGGATGGCGGAAGCGACGCTAGGGGTAGCCACCACCGCCCCGGATGCAGCGGCCAGGACTGTATTCCTCGACCGCGTTCAGGTGGCCGCCGCCCGCGCGGTGGTCGTCGGGCCGGGAACCCCGGGTGCGGTCGCTTATGTCTCCTGCGGCCAGCCGCTCCCTAACCTGTGGGCAGTGATCGCCAACTCGGGCAGTGCCGAGGTACCTGACGGTACCGTCGGGGAAATTTGGTTGCACGGCAACAACATCGGCCGCGGATACTTCGGACGCGAGGACGAAACAGAACGTACGTTTGGCAACAAGCTGCAGTCTCGGCTCGAGTACGCCAGCCACGCCGAGGGCGCCCCGGACAACGGCTGCTGGCTGGCTACCGGCGATCTCGGAGTCTATATCGACGGCGAGCTGTACCTGACGGGCCGGATCAAAGACCTCGTCATCATCGACGGTCGTAACCACTACCCGCACGACATCGAGACCACCGTCAGTCAGGCGTCGCCCGCCATCCGGGCCGGCTATGTGGCCGCGTTTTCGGTTCCGGCCGGCACCCTCGACACACCGGACGGCAACTCCGCCGAGCAGCTTGTTGTCGTCGCCGAACGCGCCGCGGGCGTCGGGCGCGCGGACCCGGGCCCGATCACGGCGGCCGTGCGGGCAGCAGTCTCGCGCGAGCATCAGGTCCGGGTCGCCGACGTCCGGCTCGTCGCCGCCGGCACCATTCCCCGCACCACCAGCGGCAAACTCGCCCGCAATGCTTGCCGGGCGGACTACCTCGCCGGGTGGTTCAGCCGATAACCGATAGCCTTATGAACCCCGGATCGTCGGCAATGTTCGTCAAGATTCAAGTGACAACTGCACACGGTGGCCGCGAAGAAGTATCCGTCAACCGGGTGGTGGTTCGTTCGACGTTCGAACGACCCGACGAATCACGAGGTGATCTGCAAGTCGCGTGACACGCCGATTCACAAGTTTTGACTATTCCGGTTGGAAATTAGGCGAATCGCTATGGGCGTCGTGGCTCTCCGTAAGTTGGTGGCGTGCCGGCAGATCGTCGGAGCACAGCCGCCAGCAGATATCGCAATACTCTTGGCGCAGCTCCTCACGCCGATCCCACAGCCTGCGGGCGATGTTCACGCCGGTGCTCATCCGCTTGAAGTTGATCCACGCGGTCACGCGCGCAGGCGGAAACATGGCATCGAAGTACGGTCCCCACCCTGTCGCCATTCCCGGTCGCCACGAGTCCTTCAATTTCCCTTGCCTGAAAGGGAAATCGGGGCCGACTCGCGGTGGCGTCTGCCGGGCCGGTGATGTGAGATCACCGGGTGGGGTCGTGCCGGAGCCATAGCCAGCTTTCTCCAACGCTTGGGTGCGCGCCGACAGGCAGACGCCGCTACGCGCCGACCTTGAAGCTGATCATGCCCAGCTGGGCATTCGCTTGACCGCGAACAGATCGCCGTGTTCGAGGCGCCTAGCCAATATCTTGTGGGCTTTGGCTAGCTCCGCTGCGAGTACTACTCGTTGGTCTGCACCGTCTCCCGCCAGGCAGTTCGGCTCGGTGTCCTACCGCATCTTCAGATCCGACACACCTCGCCTGAAACTGTTGGGCAGGTGTATGTGCCCGCCCTCAACTGGGCACTGTTCGCCGCCGTGCTGACATTGATGTTCGGGTTCGGTTCCTCCACCAAGCTGGCCACCGCCTACGGCGTCGCGGTCACCGGCACGTTCCTGATCACCACCACGCTGTTCCTCGTGCTCGCGCGGACCCTGTGGAACTGGGCGGCCTGGAAACTTCTGCTCGCGGCGGTGGTGTTCGGCACCGCCGAGATCACCTACTTCGCCGCGAACCTGACCAAGATCGTGCACGGTGGCTGGCTGCCACTGCTCATCGCAGCGACCGTATTCATGATCATGATGACCTGGCAGCGTGGCCGCGAGATCATGATGCGCCGCACCGAGATGGAAGGCACACTGGGTGAGTTCGTCGACTCGCTGCCCGCACAGCACGTCACGCAGGTAGCCGGCACCGCTATCTATCCGCACCTGGCCGAGAGCACGGCGCCGCTCGCCCTGCGTCTGAATGTCGAACACAACCATGTGCTCCACAAACACGTCATCGTCGTCTCCGCCCGCACCGCCGACGTTCCCCACATTCCCTGGGCGGAGCGCATCACTGTCGAGCATCTCGGAGATCCGCGCGAGGCATCGTGCACGTTGCGGTGGACTTCGGTTTCCAAGATCGCACCGACATCCCCGAAGCACTCCGGCGCGCCGGCATCGAAGACCTTGACAGTGATGCCGACATTGATAACGCGTCCTACTTCCTATCGCGAATATCGATGCGCCGCACCCGCGAACGGGGCATGAGTAGGGCGCGCAAGCGGCTCTTCATCACCCTTGTTCACAACGCCACCAGCCAGACCGAATACCTCTGCCTGCCCGAGGAACGCACCATCACCGTGAGCAGCCAAATTAACCGCACCCAACGACAACCTCAGAACATCGCCGCACCTAGCGACCGGCCAAGGATCCTCTCGCGGGCTCCCGCCTAGAGTTGGGGTATGGCCACCTTCGTCTTCAGGCTCCAGGCGCCTCGCCCAAACTTCGCGCTCGACATGACCGAAGAGGAGCGGGAGATCATGACCCGTCACGCCGCTTACTGGCAGCCGTTGATTCACTCCGGGCAGATGGTGATCTTCGGCCCCGTACTCGATGGAACTGGCTCCTGGACCTTCGCGCCGCAACATTCCGCGACAGCAGCGGCTTTGTCGACCTGTCCGGGGCAGATTTCACCCGCGCGAACCTCTCGCCCAGGCCATCTTACGGAGGGCGAACCCGTACCAGGCCAGCCTGCGCGACGGGTAGCGCTCGAGGCCAGCTGTCCGGTGCTACCTCGCCGGCGCCGACCTCACCAGTGCGGACCTGTCCAACGCCGACTTGTCCGGCCCCCACCTCACGGAGACAGACCTCGGCGGCACCTGCCTGGTGGCGCGAAGCTGTTGGGGCGAACCTACCGTCGTTCGCCTGATCTGTTCTGATGACCAAAACCCGGTTGGCCAACCGCGACGAGAGTAAGACCGTGACGACAAACCCCGACGAGGCAGAGGCTCCAGACCGGATCGCGGTCCTTTTCATCCACGGTGTGGAGATCCGCGATCCACATTATGCCCAGAACGCGACGAAAATGCTGCGAACCGAGCGCTGGTAGTGGCGCAGATGCTGGGCGGCGATCGCCAGCTCGCGGGCGACCTTGCTGCGGCGTTTGCGCTCGGCCTCGGTGACCTTCACGGCGTCACCGGCTTGGCCGCGAGTGCTCGCTCACGTGCTTCCTTCAGCTTCTCGATGAAATGGTCGATGGTGTATTCCACGGCGGGACGCGAGGAGGAATACCGGCACGAACACAATCCCCCGCGCTCTCCTTGATCAGGAGGGCTGTAATGATGGGCCTCGGCCACCGCACGGATCTCGTCTTCGGTGAAGGTGAAGACGGGTGGGTTTGCGCCCCACCCCCAGTCAGGCCGGTCGGTCATCGCTCACCTCTTCCTGTTGCCACCACGGCGAGGTGGGGTCGTGCCAGTCGCTCAGCGCCTCGCACGGTGGAGCGGTCGTCTCCTTGCCGCAGCTCGGGCAGCGGCCACCCTGGGCGGCGCTGTGCGTCCACGTGCTGTCGCGGAAGCAGTTCCAGGCGATGCCGCCGTCCCCGAGCATCGAGCAGGCCAGCGCATCTTCGGCGAACTCGAACTCGCGCAACCGATCGTCAAGCCCGCGAATACGCGCGACGAAGCGGCTCCCCGAATGATGCGCGACCAGGTCGCAGACGGGAGCGGGCCAGCCTTCCCGGCGAAGGTAAACGGCCCCGTCGAGCGGGTGAAACCCGCTGTCTCGCAACTGGGACCCGTAACCGATGTCATGCAGCCAGGCCGAGGCGACCAGGGTGTCTGCCGCCGATAGCGGCACCGTGACAGCGAGTGCTTGCGCGCGGGCGGCGACCCCTCCGCAGTGGTGCAGCCGCTGCGGATTGTCCTCCAGTACGAGCCCGACGAGGTCGCGGGCCGCGTGAGTTAATTGCTCCGACAACGGGCGCTCCATAGTTGCTCGATCAAGCTCTTAGTTCGATCTCTCGCACGTGTCAAGAGCCGAATCCGATCACAATGTCCCCAATGTCATCGTCCCAATCCGGCCAGGGGTCGTCGGCGGCGGCCACCGGCGCGACGGCGATCGATGCGGCGGCCCCCGTAGCAATAAACAACGGCGCGAAGTATCTCGGCTTGAGTGACATAAACAGTCCTCCAAAACGGCCGGGCGTTTCGGGCCTCCCGCTAAGGATCCTCCTAAAGTCACGGCCACAACGGATTGCGCCAAATCGGTTGGCTTACTCCAGTGAGCGAAGGCGGTGGTGAAGGTGGTGAAGACGTCGAGCCGCCGCCAATGCAAGATTCCCCGTCCCAGAGTGCGGGCGGGGCGGTAACGCCCGGCGATGCTCTGGATACCATTTCTCGCTCCCCGTACCCAGCAATGGGCCTCCCAGGCTGGCCCCCATGACGACACCGACGACTGACGACGAGGACGAGGCCAGTTCGGCCGCCGACGGCCGAACCCCGAACACCGTCCGTGTGCCTGTCCGCACCGAGGGCCTCTTCGGCGCCGGGGTCTACGCCAAGGTGGCTGGTCAGTGGGACACCTGGGTGTGGCACGACGTCCGCCTCGGGCCTGACCCGGCTGGAGACCGCTGGCTACGTCGCTTCCTCGGGAGCGCTACGACCCCTGAACTGGGAAGACGTGGAGCTGGCGTTGGCCTCCAGCAAAGCCGTCGAGCACCTGTCTCTGCCCGAGGCCACGGGCGACCAGGCGGCTGTTCGGTGTGCCGGTGGTGCCCCGTCGGCCAGGCCGCCGGTGTGGGTCACGTACTGGCGGCCGATGCGATCCTCGTCGACACCGACACCCTGGGCGTCGCGGTGCAGTGGAGCGAGACGTCCAACGCCGACGACTTCGCCAAGAACCTGATTCATGCCCGCTGTGAGGGAACGGTTCGGGGACCAGCGTGCTGTCCCTTCTGGGCCTGGTGAGCTGCGATTCGACGGCCTAACAGGTGAGCTTCGATACACCGAGGAAACCTCCACGCCGGAAGGGAGCCGTGCGCCAGCGCACGATCTCGTCGAGGAAAACCGTCCGCCCAGCCGAGGAAGACCGTGCGCCAGCGGACGAACCGGCCACCATGGAGGCACCATGCTGCGGCCGTGCTGTGAGCAGGAGGCCCGAGACCTGATCGAGGACCTCAGGCTCATCGTCGACGACCGCACCGAGGACCTGACCCCGACAAGTGTCAAAAGCGTCGCTTTATGCCTGAGGCAAGCGCAACGGATTGCGGCCGTGACGCGGCGTGACGCGGGGTGCGCAAGCATTCCTGACCTGCACCGTCACCCCCAAATGCCCTGTGGCACAACTGTAGTGACGTGTCAACAAGGGGAAGAACTCATCCACGGCCAGCGAGCTTAGACAGCAGCTCGGCGATGGTCTGATCACGGTCGGCGGCCACGTGCTGATAGCGCAGTGCGGCCGCCGGTGTGCCATGACCCAGCCGTCCCATCAGCTCGGCCAGCGATGCTCCGGTCGCCGCGGCCAGTACCGCACCGGTGTGCCTCAGGTCGTGGAAGCGAAGATCCGGCCGACCAGCGATCGTGCGGGCGGCGTAGAAGTGGCGGTTCAGCGTGGACGGGGGCGACGTCACGACGACCGGCCTCGCTCTTGGGTCGGCCGACCATGAAGCCGCCAGCGGTGCGTACTACCGCACGCTCGACGTGGATCACACCTCGACCGGCGTCGATGTCGATGTCCACGTCGCGACGCCGTAACTCGGTTAGCTCCCCAAACCGCAGCGCACACCAGGACGCCAGCAACACCATCGCCTGGTACTGCGCGGGCATCGCGTGAGTGAGTTTCACAAGCTCCGGCACGGTCACCGGCCGGATGCTGATCGCGCGCTTGGTGTTCCCGGCTCCTCTGATGTGGCACGGGTTCGCCGACAGCAGGCCGTCACTGACAGAGGTGGCCAGGATGGTGCGGAGCAGGCCGTAGCAGTGCGCCCGCAGCGTCGGTGTCTTGGTCCCGAAACCGGCATGCCAGGAGCGCACCGACTCCGACGTGATGGACGCCAGCGCGGTAGGACCGAACGCGGGCAGCAGGTGCTGGTCGAGCAGCTTGCGGTAGTGCTCGCGGGTGCGGGACTTCAGATCCCGCTGGGCCAGCCACTGCTCGGCGTAGCCGCCGAAGGTGACCACGGCAGTCGGCACCGACTCCGGTGGTGCCCACCGCTTGCGGGTGATCTCGGCGTGTGCCAGCGACAGCCACCCCCTGGCCTCGGACTTGGTCACGAAGGTCACCGGGGCGGTGTAGCGCCGTCCGTCCGGACCGGGATAGCGGGCCCGGAACCGTCCCGAGGACAACCGCTCGATGGATCCGAAGCCTGGTCGACGCCCCAAGACGGCCCCTTTCCATCCCGTGTGGGCTATTTGTGAGCTAATCATATGCTGATCCCTGCCGCTGTCTTCCGCTTTAGGTCGGGGAGTAGGGTGGGCATCACTGCAGCTAGAGGCTATTTCTGCTGGCCCGCACCCGATCGGCAGCACGACACGGCACTAATTCAATCCCAGTATCGCGCACTACACGTAACCGCAGTTCAGAGTACGTAAATGAGGCAGTTGACCAAACTACGTGAACTCGCCGTGAACTGTGGGATTTTGGCCCCAGGCAAACCGCAGGTCAGTGGCCAGTGTGGCCAGGCTCACTCCGAACCAAGCGGCAACCGGCGGCAACGCCCGAGCCAGCTTGGGCCAGCTCGGCGGCGTCGGCCTGGGCCGCATCGACGCGGCCACCGTGCCAGACAGGCTCGAGGCTGAGACTCGTACGAGACACCAAACACGTTGCACCGCAAGCTGTGGCGATTCTCGGGGCCAGCTAACGCCGATTCACCTCGCCACCGGGAGCGCGGGGCGAGTTAGCCGGGGTCTGAAGTGCTACTGCCCCACCCATCATCTATTGGCTAAAGAACGCTTGACAGCGTCGCTGATAATGGCTGCCGGGGGCCTAACTGTACTGGACCCTTCCAGCTCAGAATGGGTTGTCCAGACGTGAAGTTGCATGGACACCACTGGGCTACACCGCCGTGGTGGGAGCAGGCACCGGTCGCGTGCTCGGCGTGAGAGTGGGTTCCATCCCGACAAATGGCCGTCACGTTGCCATCCGAGCTGTTTGGACTTGGAACGCAATTACCGCTTGAGCCCCGGTATTGGCCCGGTGGGCAGTCGTCATATGGCGGTTCGGCTATCCAACCGGGAGAGGTGACTGGCGGGACCGCGGTGGTAGTTGAAGCCACACCGACGGCGCCTGCGATTGCTGCCACCATAAACAGAAAGCGGAACATGCTGGCCCCGACGAATTACCTCACGTTTGACTTGTAGAAAAGCTTCCAGGCGCGCAGCGTACGTCGCTCAATGTTCGTGACGGGTTGAAATCGCAAAAAATCGAGAGCCGAGTTGTTGGTGTGACCTCGACCCTGGCCATCGAGTGGGATACAACCGCCTATCATTCCCCGGGCGGCCCTGCTTGGCGTTGCCTTGTGCATGCGCTCGGAGCCGAATCGTTAAGAATTGCCACCATGCGCGACCGGGCGGCCAGAGTAACGGGTCAGGCTTTGCCGCCTAGCTGCCTAAGTGGCGGGCGTAGACGACCCTTGGCTCCTGCTTAATGGGACCTTAATGGGACTTTCGGCACTAGAGCGGCGCAGCATGCACATCATAGCTTTGCTGAGGTAGCGACCACGGAGACTCATATCAGCAAAGAGCAACCAAAATGGCAACCACAACCATCCGCTCGCCCAGTAGAGGACTATCGCTATGGGCAGCTGGCCTAGACGGTATGGGGGGCTGGGGCCTCCGCTCACATGTGAACGTGGGTTGCCGACAGGGTGGTCCTGGCCGGTAGAGCCACAAG
>NZ_JBKQQD010000117.1:0-3893 GCF_052144515.1 Mycobacterium sp.
ACGAAGGTGCAGTTGTCCAGCCCCGGACTCAGCTGGACCAGCAACCGCTGTTCGCCGCTCCGAGGATCGATGCGCAGCACTTGCCCGCTTGCCACCTGCGTCGAGACGATGTAGCCGTGCGGGTCGAATTTGACCGAATCGGGCACACCGAGACCGCCCGCGACGCAATGTGGTTCGCCGCCGTCGGGGTCGACCCGCCAGATCTCGTTAGCGCCCATCACCGGGAAATACAGCAGGCCGTCCGGGCCTACTTCCATCGCATTCGGTGAGGGCACGCTGTCCAGCAGCACCCGCGGCGAGCCGCCGCCCAAGTCGAACTCCAGCAGGCGCCCGCCCTCGCGGCATTCACCGATGAACAACCGGCCGCGATGAACGGTGATGCCGTTGGCCGACGGGACGTCGTCGCGCAGCACCCGGGTGCGGCCGGCGGTGTCGAGCATGCTGACCCGACCATCCATCACCTCGGTCGCGTAGAGGTTGCCGCTCGCGTCGAATGCGACGTCGTCGGGCGCCACGATCTCGCCCCCCTTGGCGCTGAGGGCCTCCAGGTGCCCGGTGCGGAGATCCAGAGCGCTGATCTGACTGCCGGTCACCTGCGCGATGTAAACCCGGCCGTCCGGGCCGGTGCGCAAACCGTTGGCGCCGAACAGCCGACTCGGGGCGGTGACCCGCTCGAGTCGCCAGTCCTCCGCGACAGAGACGACAGGGACGGGATGGGACAGTCCATACCGCGATGGCTGCGCTGAGATGGACGCTGAGATGGACATGTCTCGCCGAGGTCCTTCCCTTCTCAACGGACGTGCCCGTTTGGGCTGGACGTTATCAAGTTGTCCTAGTCCAGACAATAGCCGCCAGCGGGCGAAGTACCTCCTTGACAGGCTTGTCCACGCTTCGGAATAGTATTCTCCGACCGGCAGAACTACGTATGTTGTCCGGACAAAGTGGAAGCTTCTGCGGCCCCGAGGGTGTCCGTCGCAGGGAAAGCAGGCTATGCAGGATTACATCAGGCTCGACGGTCGCATCGTGGTGGTTTCCGGTGCCGGCGGTGGCGGCATCGGCACGACCGTGACGGCGATGGCCGCCCGGGCCGGGGCCACGGTGATCGCGGTGAGCCGGTCGAAGGAGAACCTCGACGAGCACATCGTGCCGCTGGCGCAAGAGGGTCTGGCGGTCGTCCCCGTCGCCGCCGACGCGTCGACCGACGAAGGCATAGCTGCGGTCATCGACCACGCGCGGCGAGCCGACGGCAGCCTGTACGGTCTGGTCAATATCGCGGGCGGCGCTGAGCCGTCGACATGGATGCCGTCCACCCGGGTGACGCGCAGCGACTGGCGCAAGATCTTCGCCGACAACCTCGAGACGGCGTTTTTCATGAGCCGGGCCGTGGCGGCCGAGCTCGTCGCGCAGCAGCTTCCGGGATCGATCGTGTCGATCTCGTCAATCAGCGGCATGAACACCGCGCCGTTCCACATCGCCTACGGCACCGCAAAGGCCGCGATCGCGGCGATGACCCGCACCATGGCGCTCGAGCTGGCGCTGGCGGGAATCCGGGTCAACGCCGTGGCACCGGGTGTCACCGAGACCGCGGCCTCGCGCACCTATGTCGATGAGGACCCGGAGCGGGATCGGCAGGCGATCGCGATGGGCCGGCGCGGGCGGCCCGAGGAGCAGGCCGGCACCATCCTGTTCTTGCTCTCGGAGTTGTCGAGCTACATCACCGGCCAGACGCTGCTCGTCGACGGTGGGCTCGACCTCAAGTGGAGCCACCTCGGCGCCGACAACACATCGTTGTTTCTCAAAGACGAATCCTTCCGCGCGGCGATTAGGAGGATGTGATGACCGATCTAGCCAAGGATGTGAATTTGGCAGCGGCCGAGGAACTTTCGAAACCCACGACGATCGGCGTCGAGGCGTACATCAGCGAGAGCTACGCCCGCGCCGAGCGCGACAAGCTGTGGCGAAAAGTCTGGCAGCAGGTTGGCCGTGTCGAGGAGCTGCCCGAGGTGGGCAGTTACCTGACCTACGACATTCTCGACGACTCGATCATCGTGGTGCGCACCGGCGACACCGAGTTCAGGGCCCACCACAACGTCTGCATGCACCGTGGCCGCCGGCTGATCGACACACCCGAGGGGGCGAAAAACGCCTCCGACCGCGCCCGTAAGTCGTTCGTCTGCGGCTTCCACGGCTGGACCTACGGCCTGGACGGGGCGTGCACACACATCCGCGAACAGCAAGACTGGCAGGAAGCGCTGACGCCCGACAACACCCACCTTCGACCAGTCAAGGTCGACACCTGGGGCGGTTGGATGTGGATCAACATGGACCCCGACTGCGAACCGCTGGCCGATTACCTGTTCCCCGCCGCGAAGATTCTCGACCCATTCGGCCTGGAAAACATGCGCTGCAAATGGCGCAAGTGGCTGTCCTTCGATTGCAACTGGAAGGTCGCGCTGGAGGCGTTCAACGAGACCTATCACGTCTTCACAACCCATCCGGAGTTCAACAAGTTCGGCGAATTCAAGGGATGGGCCAGGGCGCAGGGCAAACACAGCAACATCGGCTATGACGCACCAGAGAATCTGGAGGCCACCAAGTCCAAGATCCGCCTCGGCATCGGCGCCGATCCGCGTGTGTCGACAGCGGAGATGCAGGTCTACACGATGGAGGAGACCAACGCCACCACCACCCAGACGCTGGTGAACGCCGCCGAGCGGCTGGTTGACGAATTGCCCGAGGGGACACCGGCCGACAAGGTTCTCGAGCACTGGCTGGCATCAGCGCGCCGAGACGACGAAACCCGCGGCGTGATCTGGCCGACCATTCCCTCCGACATCCTCGGCCAGGCCGGCACCGCATGGCAGATCTTCCCGAACTTCCAGATCGGGCAAGGCCTGACCAGCGCACTGTGCTACGGCGCGCGGCCGCACCCCAGCTACAACCCCGACAAATGCATTTTCGAGGTGTCGGTGTTCGAGCTGTACCCGAAGGGCCAAGAGCCCCAGACCGAGTGGGAATACACACCGGTCGGTGACCCTCGGTGGCGGTCGGTTTTACCGCAGGACTTCTCCAACATGGCCGCGGTTCAGCAGGGCATGAAATCCCTTGGCTTCCCGGGCACCAAGCCAAACCCGTACCGCGAACGCAGCACCGTCAATCTGCACCATCAATTGTCGAAGTACATGGGTACCGGTGAACCCCGAGAGCTATAAGGAGAACGCACCCACATGACATTGTTCGACACATGCGGGCCGACCGATACACCCGATGACATCGATATCCCTGCGCTGCGGGAGAAGTACCTCCACGAGCGCGACAAGCGGTTGCGCCCGGAAGGCTCTAAGCAATACCTCGAGCTCGAGGGCGAGTTCGCGGAGTTCTACAAGGTAGATCCGCACACGCCGGTGTCGTTCCGGGATCCGATCGCCGACGACGTCGAGGTCGCGGTGCTCGGCGGCGGCATCGCCGGGCTTCTGGCCGGTGCGTACCTCAAGAAGGCCGGCGTCGACGACGTGCGTGTCATCGAAATGGGCGGGGACTACGGGGGAGACTGGTACTGGAACCGCTTCCCTGGGATCCAGAGCGACAACGATTCGTACTGCTATATCCCGCTGCTCGAAGAGCTCGATTACATACCGACGAAGAAGTACGCCGAAGGTGCCGAGATATATGCGCACTGCCGCAACATCGGCAAGCATTTCGGGTTGTACGACGGGGCGATCTTCTCCACCCAGGTGTCCGAGGTGCGCTGGGAGGAATCGATCAAACGCTGGCGGTTGAGCACCAACCGCGGTGACGACATCCGCGCACGCTTCGTCGTCATGACGCAGGGCTCCTTCAACCGCCCGAAGCTGCCCGGCATCCCGGGAATCACGGGTTTTAAAGGACACCAG
>NZ_JBKQQD010000118.1:0-4959 GCF_052144515.1 Mycobacterium sp.
GACTTCTACAACACCCGACGCCGGCACAGCTCAGCCGGGTTGCTACCACCCGTTGACTACGAGAAAATCGCGACCATCCGACCGGAGGCCGCATAACGGAAGCCTTCACGTTTTCAGGGGAAGCCCATTCGACGAGTTTCCCCTTTTCGAACAGCGCGCCGGCGCAGCGGGTGCAGATGGTTATCCCCCGGTGCACATGCACACCCTCAGCCCGGAAGAATCGGGTGTGCCGTCGGTTCAGACTTGGACCCCACACGCAGCGCGGCCCGTGCTTTGACCGCGCTGTAGGCGAATAGACCGACAAGGGCGAGCTGCAGCGCACGAACCGGTGCGACGCCACGGCCAAACAACTGCCCAGCGCGCACCGCGTACGCGTCATTTGCCACCAGCCCGGCGATGACCGGGACGATGGTGATCGGCAACACCCCGCGCCGCTCCAGCGGGCGCCGGTCCGCCCACATCAGCAGGACCGTCCAACCGGCCATCAACGGCGCACCGGCACGGATCGCGTAGCTGAACTCCGGTCCGTGTCGATCAAAACCCGCGTCGAACTGAAGCGTCGGTCCGTAGAGCCGCGGCACAGCCATCCCGACCGCAGCAACGGCGTCGACGAGCGCCCCCGCACGATAACTGCGTCGCAGCCAACGCACTGCCTCAGAGGTGGAATCAGCCGTGTTGCTCAAAACGCGATCGGAGGTCGATGGGACACAGTGACGAGTATGCCTTTGGGCTAGCCCGCTTAGGTGTCGTTCACGTCGACGAGAGGAATAGTCAACCCCGGCAGCTCGCGAGCCCGGGCCCTTGGTGACTCGCTGCCGAAGCCGCACGGTGGCGAAGGTCGACTCGATCGGGTTCGTGGTTCTCAGGTGGATCCAATGCTCGGCGGGGTAGTCGTAGAACGCCAGCAGCACGTCGATGTGCTCGGTGATCTTGGCGACCGCCTTGGGCCACTTGGCGCGGTAGTCGGCCTCGAACGCTTTGACCGCCTGCAGGGCGTGGTCGCGGTCCTCGGCGTTGTAGATTTCTGCGAGCGCGGCCTTCGCGCCTGGGTGCGCTGACTTCGGCAGGGCGACAAGAACATTGGAGCTGACGTGGAACCAGCACCGCTGCTCGCGGGTGCCGGGGAAGACCTCGCGCACGGCCTTCCAGAAACCCAACGCGCCGTCACCGACCGCCAGCACCGGAGCGGTCATCCCTCGCCGGCGACACGACCGCAGCAGATCAGCCCACGACTGCGACGACTCGCGAAACCCATCGGCAAGAGCCACGAGTTCCTTGCTGCCGTCGATCCCGTCGACCCACACATACACGTAGTTGATGTCCTTCAACGAGCGCTTGGTGAACGCCTCGGCGTCGTCCTGCCGTTCGTCGGTGCGGGCCCCATGTGGAGGCGCTGCTGCGGCGGTACCGCCGCCGGCTGTTGCACCGCGACGACCGGCAGACCTCGCCCAGTCGACCGCGTGGCTGCGTGACCTAACCGGCGGATACCCCGTCGGTCCAGACCCTGAAGCTCGTCAATATGTTGGGGCCGAAGGTGTTGCTGAGCGCGACGTCGGCGGCGTCGCGGCCACGCGCGATCAACACCCTGCCAATCCGTGGCGTGTTGTGGCGCGCGTCGAAGGTATGCCATTGCCCGTCGAGGAAAACCTCAAACCAGGCAGAGAAATCCATCGGATCGTCCACTGGCGGCACACCGATGTCACCAAGGTACCCGGTGCAGTAGCGCGCCGGGATATTCATGCAGCGACAGAAGGCAACGGCAAGATGCGTGAAATCACGGCAGACGCCGGTCCGATCGTAAAAAGCTTCTAGCGCCGTCCGTGTCATGCGCGCGTGCTCGTAGCCAAACGTGAGATGTCGATAAACGTAGTCGCAGATTGCTTGCACTCGGCCCCATCCCGTCGGCGCCTGCCCAAAGAGATCCCACGCCGTTTCGGACAGCCGATCGGTTTCGCAATAACGGCTCCCGAGCAGGAAGACAAGGGTGTCCTCAGGCAGGTCCGGCACGGGAATCTGTTGCGCCCAGGGAACGATGGCGTCGGGAAGTCCAGTGTCGTTGACGAGCGCATCGGCCGAGACGCGCATGCGGCCCTTCGGTGCAACGATGCGGGTGCACCAGTTGCCAAAGCCGTCGCGATAGGCGGCCATCGGGACCGGGGGGTCGAAAACCAGCTCGTCACGGCCGACCAGATCGGACACGCGGGTGAAGTGGACGTTGAGGTTGAAGATCATCGGGGTCGGCTGCGGGCAGTCGTAGATCATTTCGAAGCCGACGTGAATTTGCATAATTAGTCTCTAGTCTGCGCCAGGTGAGGTCGCGCATGGCTGGTGGCGTAGGTGGTGGAAAGGGTTCTCATTCGGGCTCCTTGGCGCAGGGCTGAATCATCAGGCCGCACATGCCGTTTGTAGCGACTCGATCAGCCTGCGCCGCAACGCCGTCCAGCGTCGGCCCGCGGCAAAAACGATGCCCTGGTTGACTTCCAGTTCGATTCCGACGTAGTCGCTCTGCGCGAAGCGCAGGCG
Organism: Mycobacterium sp.; assembly: GCF_052144515.1. Classification (GTDB taxonomy): domain Bacteria; phylum Actinomycetota; class Actinomycetes; order Mycobacteriales; family Mycobacteriaceae; genus Mycobacterium. Next base: position 2,524 of record NZ_JBKQQD010000118.1, read on the forward strand.
CAAGTGCGAGGTCAACCCGTCTCCTTTTCCGGCGTAGGGGTAATTGCGGCGTACGCGAAGGTCTGAAGCCAATGCCGCAAGCGATTCCTTCCAGCGGGTGCACACCTCGGCCTCCCCGCGCCGCCTGGGGTGGTAGAGCAAACCTACGTCGGCGCCGCGCACCCTGCCATCCAGCTCCGCGGTAAAGCTATGTGACGAAAGGTGGATCACGCGATGCCCGCGCGCTACCGCTTGCCCGACGAGACGCTCGACCTGGGTGCGATAGGGCCGGTAATGCTGTTCGATGATCTGCGCCCGGGTCTGGGCCGGTGCAGCGCGGGTTACCGCCGAAAAAAGTTGTGGGTGGCCGATCGAGCGATTGAGATCAACAAGCAGACGGCTGACAGTCGAAGCCACAAGAGGCGCTCCGAAGGCGCTGGCGAGTGCCTTCGCCATGACTAGTGAACCGGGATCGTACCCACGGTGGGAGTCCAGCAGCGCCCGTTGCCCCCGAAACAGCCGGCGGTAGGGGGCGGGTATCCGGTTGCCGCCGTGTTCACAGGTGATGATGAAGGTATCCATCTTCGTGACGACCCGTCACCACTGCAGCTCGGGCAGATGGCGAAACACCTGCCGCACACCTTCGCCCCATGGGTCGCTGAGGGTGGTGAAATAGGGGTCCCCCTCATCGAATCGCCGCCGCCACTGCACGGCAAGGCTGTCGCGTTCGTAGCAAATCAGGTCGATTGGCATGCCCACTGACAAGTTGCTGCGCATGGTCGAATCGAAGGACACCAAGACACACTTCGTGGCGTCCGCGAGGGGCGTGTGTTGCGTAATTACTCGGTCGAGGATCGGCTTTCCGTACTTGGTTTCACCGGTTTGCAAGAAGGGCGTGTCGGTCCCCGCTTCGATGAAATTGCCTTCGGCATAGGTCCGGAACAGCCGTATTGGCTCGCCGAGGATTTGCCCACCGACGATGAACGAGGCATTGAAGCGGATGTTGTTCTCTTCCAGGTACCCGGCGTCGCGTTTCTCGATATCGCGCGTCGCATCGGAAACCAGCTTCACGACGTCGAACATCGTCCGGGCACCCAACAGATTGGTCGGCGCGTCGCCGTCAGCACAACGCTGCGTCAATACGCTTATGACAGCTTGGGTTCCGGCCAGGTTTCCCGAACTCAGCAGCACGACAACGCGGTTGCCGCTACGCTCGAACACCGTCATCTTGCAGAACTTGGCGAAGTTATCCACGCCGGCATTCGTACGAGAGTCCGAGGCGAAAATTATGCCCTTGTCGAGCATTACGCCGACACAATAGGTCACCGAATGCGCCTTGTATGCAATCGACTCCCCGTTCGTAATCGCACGTGCTTCTGTTGGCCGTCAGACGTGCTGAGAGCGATTCCCAATCCAGGATCTGATCCGATGTCGTCGAGAGTACCCGTCGACTTGAACATCATGATGCGCAGCGCGCTGCGCATCACTCGGCCGCCGATTCCTTTGTGGCCGCCGCGCGAGTCGGCCAGCATGTTGGGGACCAGCTTGGGACCACACGTTATGCGCGCCGGTGAACGAGCCAGAAGTTGGTGGTCGAACACTGATAACCGCACGGCCCCGCCCACGTGCCTGGGAAACCGGCGACAACCCGTCAGCTTTGCGCCCCCTTGAGCTGCACCACGTAACTAGAGCTCGGCATCGTCATTGTGGGCTCGAGTTACCGAATATTCGCCGGCAGTGAATGGGAATCGATGGAAATCGCCGGGTTCCCGATGGAGCTGATCGGGGGCGAATCCTATTGTGGCGCAGGAAGAGACAGTAGGTATCTGATTAGGACGGGAAGTGGCTTTTGGTAATCAGTTGGGCTCGGCCCTCGCCCGCCCCACGTCAAAGCTCGCACGACGTCGGCTGATGGTTGACTTCTCAGCTTCGGGTGATGCCTGACCGTGTCTCGGCTGATCGCTCTAGACCGTGTCGAGACGACTTCACCGGCAGGCGATGACGAGCTCCTCATCGGGTCTTGATCGCTGGACAATCACGTCCTGATGGGCTGGGCGCACGGAACTGCGCTTGAGCAGTGTGGTCATGGCCGGTACGCATGGGCACCGTAGCGGTGAGCTCGCAACGGTTGATCCGCTGGTGGACGGCGGTCAGCTTGAACCTCGGGCTACCTAGTGATTCCAGCCAGTTCGTGTGCCACTGCATCGAATGCGCGCAGCGTGTCTAACATGTGCGGCTCATGAGAGTGCGGCTGGGTGGATAACTTGGCGGCGACCATCTCTGCGGCGCGGTTGACGTAGATCATCTGACCACACATGCCAAGGCACAACACGACGTTGCTGCCCGGGTAGGGGAACCACACTTGGTTGCGGTACATTCCGCCGGGCAATCCGGTGTCGTCGGGGCTGGCGGCGAACGCCTGACGCGAGTCAGGCCCGCCGTCGAGAGTGTCGGCAA
>NZ_JBKQQD010000119.1:0-3294 GCF_052144515.1 Mycobacterium sp.
ATCGGTAAGAGCCGCCTGGTGCGCGAGGTAGCGGTGCTGGCGGGGCGGCGTGGCGTGGAAGTGTTCACCGCCTTCTGCGAGTCGCACACCAGCCAGGTCCCCTTCCATGCCGTTGCACGGCTTTTGCGCGCGGCCACCGGTGTCGAGGGACTTGACGGGCAGACCGCTCGCGATCGAGTGCGCGACCGGGTTCCTGACGCAGACCCCGAGGACTTGCTGCTATTCGACGACTTGCTGGGCATCGCCGATCCCGACGTGAAGCTGCCCAAGATCGACCCTGATGCGCGGCGGCGGCGGTTGACTGCGCTGGTCAATGCCGCGTCGCTGGCCCGCACCGAACCGGCTGTCTTTGTTATCGAGGACGCGCACTGGATAGACGAGGTGAGCGAGTCGCTGCTGGCCGATTTCTTTACCGTGATCCCGCAGACGCCGTCGCTGGTGCTGGTGACCTACCGCCCGGAATATCGAGGCGTGTTGAGCCAGGGGGCCGGTGCTCAGACGATCGCCCTTGCGCCGCTGAGTGATTCAGAAACCGCAGCATTGATCTCGGGGCTGCTCGGTCCGGACCCCTCGGCTGCTGCGCTGGGCCAGACGATCGCCGAGCGGGCCGCTGGTAATCCGTTTTTCGCCGAGGAGATCGTGCGCGACCTGGCTGAGCGCGACGTGCTGCAGGGACAGACCGGGGCCTACGTGTCCACCGCAGATGTCGGCGAGGCCAACGTGCCTGCCACTTTGCAGGCGACCATCGCCGCTCGCATCGACCGGCTCGACCCGAAAGCTAAGCGCACCTTGAGTGCTGCGGCGGTCATTGGCTCGCGGTTCAGCCGTGGCCTGCTCGAAACGCTGGGCATTGAGCCCCTCTTTGAGGACCTAGTGGCCGCCGAATTCGTCGATCAGGTGAGGTTCACCCGGCAACCCGAGTATGTGTTCCACCACCCGCTGATTCGGACGGTGGCCTACGAATCGCAGCTCAAATCCGATCGCGCCGAGCTGCACCGGCGCGTCGCGGCCGCGATTGAGTCACGTGACCCGGCAGCGGTCGAGGAGAACGCCGCGCTGATTGCCGAACATTTGGAGGCTGCCGGTGATCTGCACCCCGCCTACGGCTGGCACATGCGGGCCGCGACGTGGGCCACCAACCGCGACATCGCAGCGGCGCGATTGAGCTGGGAGCGTGCCCAAAGGATCGCCGACGCCTTGCCCGCTGATGACCAGGACCGAGCGGCCATGCGTATTGCCCCTCGCGCCATGTTGTGCGGGACCGCCTTTCGTGTCCATGCCAGCGTCTCCGACCGCTTTGATGAATTGCGGGAGTTGTGCGCCGCCGCCGGGGACAAGGCGTCACTGGCCGTCGGCATGACGGGGGTGGCAATCGAGTCCCTGTGGTCTGCGCGCGTGCACGAGGCGTCGCGACTGGCATCCGAGCAGATGGCTCTGCTGGAGTCGATCGGCGATCCGAGCTTGACCATTGGGGTGGCGTTTTTGCCAATGGCCATCAGATTCGATACCGGTGAATTCGCCGACATCTTCCGGTGGTCGCAGACCGTCATCGATTGGGCCGATGGCGACCCCGCCAAGGGCAACCTCATCGTTGGATCGCCGCTAGCGGTGGCATTGGTATGGCGTGGCCTTGCTCGATTCTGGCTGGGTCGTGACGGGTGGCGTCAGGACCTCCACGATGCCGTTGCGATGGCCCGAAGCACCGACCCGGCAACCTACGCCATGGTCGTCTCGTACAAGTACGGCTTCGGGATAGGGGCCGGGGTGCTTCTGGCCGACGACACCGCGATGCGCGAGATCGAGGAGGCTGTGCAGACCGCGGAGGGCTTAAGCGACGACACCGCGCTGAGCTTCGCCAAGTTCGTATGGGCTATCGCGCTGGCGGCTCGGCGTGTCCCCGCTGACCGTCAGCGCGGACTGGAGTTGGTGGCGCAGCTGCGCGACAGATGGCTGCGCGAGCGGTCCTTTCTGCATTGGGTACCCGTCGTCGACCTATATCTCGCACGGGAGCGGGCCGCGCGCGGCGACCGCGATGGCGCCATTCCGGTCCTGCGGCAGGCTGTGGATGAGTTGTTTACGCGGGGGGAGTTCGCGTATTTGCTTGGGGCCAACAACGCTTTGGTGCAGACTCTGCTGGACCGTGGCGCCGATAGTGACTTAGCTGAAGCCCAAGAGGCGATTGACCGGTTGGCGAACCTTCCGGGAGACGAAGGTTGGGTATTGCGCGACATCACGCTGCTCCAACTGCGCACGCTGCTAGCCAGGGCTCATGGCGACGAGACCGGTTACCGGGTCTATCGGGATCGCTACCGAAAGACGGCCAAGGAGCTTGGTTTTGAAGGGCATATAGCCTGGGCCGAGGCACTGCCATGACCGCGACGGGATTGGTGTGCTCATCGTGTGGTATCGAGCTGCCACAAAACGCGAAGTTCTGTTTGGAATGCGGTGCGGCGGTGTCGACAGCGGCGAAACCCGCGGAGTACAAGCAGGTGACGGTGCTGTTCGCCGACGTCGTGCATTCGATGGACATCGCCGCGGCGGTGGGGGCGGAGCGGTTGCGGGAGATCATGGCCGACCTCGCCGACCGCTGTGCCGCAGTTGTAGAACGCTACGGCGGCAAGGTGGACAAGTTCACCGGCGACGGGATCATGGCCGTGTTCGGCGCGCCGGTGGCATTGGAACACCACGCCGTTCGTGCCTGTCTGGCGGCGCTGGGCATCCAAGAGGAGACCGCCCGGTTGGCCGCTGAGGTTAAGAACCGGGACGGTATCGATCTGCAGTTGCGTGTTGGTCTCAATTCCGGTCAGGTGATCGCCGGTGAAATCGGCTCAAGATCGTTCGGCTACACCACCATTGGCGAGCAGGTGGGGATGGCTCAGCGGATGGAGTCGGTCGCCCCGCCAGGTGGGGTGATGCTCAGCGCGTCCACCGCACGACTGGTTGACGGCGCAGCGGCTCTAGATGAACCGGAGATAGTCCGTATTAAGGGTGCCGACGAGCCAGTCACCGTTTATCGCCTGTTGAGCATGGGAGAACAGCATCGCTCTGCAACGCATGCTGAGTCCAATCTGGTCGGTCGCCGGTGGGAGCTGTCCGCCGTCGAAGGCTTGTTGGATCGTGCCATCGACGGGCACGGCGCTGTGGTCGGCGTGGTGGGATCACCAGGCATCGGTAAGAGCCGCCTGGTGCGCGAGGTAGCGGTGCTGGCGGGGCGGCGTGGCGTGGAAGTGTTCACCGCCTTCTGCGAGTCGCACACCAGCCAGGTCCCCTTCCATGCCGTTGCACGGCTTTTGC
>NZ_JBKQQD010000120.1:0-3440 GCF_052144515.1 Mycobacterium sp.
GTTGCCCCGTCGAGCCGGGGCGGCTGCGACGGGTCAACGTCGACCACATCGGTTTCGACGGCCAGACCCACCGCGGCGAGCTGATCGTGCATGAAGACCTGGTGCCGGAGGTCATCGCGATCTTCGAGCAGCTTTACCGACTGGGTTATCCCGTCGAGAAGATCCGCACCGTCGACCACTACTCGGACGCTGATGATGAGTTGTCCATGGAGGACAACAACACATCGGCGTTCAACTGCCGAAGCATCCCAGGAACCAACGAATGGTCTCCACACGCTTACGGTCGGGCAATCGATCTCAATCCGCTTCTCAACCCGTGCCTCTACGCCAGCGGGTATTTCGAACCGCGGAACGCGGCGGCCTACCTGGACCGCAGCCGCACCGACCCGGGACTCTTACACAACGACGACCCAGCCGTGCACATCTTCACAGAGCGCGGCTGGCGGTGGGCTGGCTACTGGACGACTCCCGACTACCAACACTTCGAGCGGCCCTAAAGACCCAGGGCCTGCCCCGTCGCCGTCGCAACCTCACCTCGGAGATTCGACATCGGTGGACTGCCTCGCGTATGGATCGAGTTCGAAAGCAGAACTATGTAGGTATTTGAGCCTGGGTCCATCCAAAGCGAGGTTCCGGTAAAGCCGGTGTGGCCGAAGCTGCCGATGGGAAAGATCATGCCCCGCGCTGTCGACTGGCCCGTATCGATATCCCAGCCAAAGCCGCGCAGGTTTTGCCCCGCGATCGCCGGATAGCGCGGAGCGAGCAGCGGATCTGTTCTATTCGGTCTCGTTGCGATTGCTTCTCGGGCTGCATCGTTCGCTGCCTCAAGTTGTTGCGCGCTATGTCCCGGCTGCTGCGGAGCTGTCATCAACTCCAGAGTTGTTTGCGCCAAAGGAAAGTCGCTTGGACGTCCTGCGAGCCGGTCAAGCAAGGCCTGCGCATAGATGCTGACATCGTGCGCCGTCGAGAACACGCCGGCATGCCCGGCCACTCCACCCATGCGCCGCGCTGTCGTGTCCTGCACGGTGCCCCGAAGCAGGCGATCAAGATCGGGATTCTTGCTCGGATCGGCTCTGCTCTCTTCGTCACGTGCTGTCGGTGCGATGCGCGACAAGAGACCGGTGCTCCACGTACCCGCGGGACAAGCGTCTGACACCTGGCCTTTTGGCGCGGGAGCCCACGCGATCGCAGCCCCTATCGTCGCGTGCGGACCACATGCCTTCGTCAGTAGAAGGTAGTGGGTGTCTTCCATGCCAAGAGGCTCGAATACGTGTTCCTGAACGTAAACGTCTTCGGCCTCGCCTGTGACTCTTTCGATCAGCGCGCCAAGCAGAATGAAGTTGATGTCGGAGTAGCGGAAACCCTCACCGGGACCCGACTCGAGCGGCGTGGTGAGCGCACGATGAATGCCTTCTGCTTTATCGGCTCCATCCAGTCCCCACGGATCCTTGAGATCGACGTCCCCCGCTTCGCCCGAGGTGTGCGTAAGCAACATGCGGACGGTCACCTTTGCACGACGTGGATCGTTCGCCGTGTTGAAGTCAGGCAAGTACTGGTGCACGGGATCGTCGAACTGGACCTTGCCTTGTTCGTAAAGCTGCATGACGGCAGTGGCCGTTGCGAGGCTCTTCGTCAACGACGCCAAATCGAAGATCGTGTCCTCGGTCATCGACTCCGCAGGTGCAGGCGATCCGTCTAGGCCGGGTTCGCCGGCAAGTTTGCGCGAGCCGTAAGCCTGGTGGAAGGCGACCTTGCCCCCGTGCCCGATCACAACCACAGCACCTGGCAGCCTGTTCGCCGCAATCGCATCGTTGATCAGCTTGGAGACGGTTGCGAAATCAGGTGCGGCAGCCGCATCGGGCAGCTTGGAGAATGTCGCGAAGTCAGGTGTGGGAGCCGCAGCCGGCACCTGCGTTGTCTTCCCGCTGTCGCTTAACGCCGTGTGTGCTGCATCGCCACGCGAGCAAGCCGCAACAAGTGCAAGAAAAACACTTCCAACGGCAGAGGCCTTTCGCAAGGCCTTTCGCATTCGTTTACCGAAGGCTAGGCCGCTAAGCGAGCTGTCGTTCACGTGATTCCCCGCCGCCGCATTCACGGAATTCCACAGGTGGTCGTCCCGCCACGATGCTGGGTCCGGCGGAGCGGCTTGTCAAGCATCTGGCCTCGGTGACGCCGGCCACGTCTGCGGCAGCAGCGCGCCGACCCACGTCGGCCGGGCGCGGCGACCGGGAGCTTAACCAACAAATGTTGATGGGATCTGATTGAACAAGAGAAATGGCCCGGACTTGTGTCCCTGACGAGTAGGCCCTCAGTGGAGCTGCCGGGAATCGAACCCGCTGGGAAAAAGCACTGAGCTGCCGAAACGTCGAATCTGATGACGTGAAAACACGGGAAACGACGCGAAACGACCTGCAGATACGCGGAAGGTGTTGATGACATCAATGCCCCAAATCGGCGAGAGGCAGGTGCTGGTCTCTATCAGGAGCACGCTAAGCGCGCCGACATCCAGGTCGGAACTTCAGTTGCTGATCGCGCAAGCGGCTTTCCGGTGCGAGGTGTCGTTTAGTTGCGCGGCGAGGAACGCGGCGATGTGGTTACGAGACATCGTCCAACCGACCTCGTCGCGACCAAGGTAGCCAACCGCAAGGTGCCAATGGATGGCTGATAAGGATGGCGGTCATAGCCACACTTGTCGTCGAAGGCCGGGGCGAAGACGAAGACGAGCGCGTCAGGCGTCAGTACACCGCCGGAATGGTTACGCACCACCAACGCACCACCCGTAGGCAAAACCCCTTGCACTCCCGCAGTCCACTGGTCCCGCCGTCTATTCATCCTCAGTGCCCATTAGCGGTACCGGAATTGCACGGCGGTCGCCACGGTCGACAGGCCAAGTACCAGGTCGGTGCCCATCAGCCGGAGTCCAAGCATGCGAGCGAGCAGCATTCGGAGCACGTGAGCGGTCAGACGGTCGGTTAGTTCGGCGAACGCCTCGGGGACCGCCGATTTGGTTCGACTCAGCTGACCGATGTCTGGCCGCAACTTTCGGCAAAATTTGGCAACAGGAGGCGGGCGATTGCCGCGCATCTCCGCCGAATTACTTACGAGCGCACAGCTTTCCGGCGACCTCGCGGTCTGGGACGGCCACATCGCGATGGTCGTTGGCAACGGTCTTTCGATCTACTGGACTGTCGGTGACCCTTACATGTCGGAGTGGTACTTGCAGTGAGATGGGATGTTGATGGAAAGACAAGCAGGCCAGAAACTGGTATCTATCTCAGTGGAGCCCTACGCTGTCGGCATGAGGCGGCTCTCCAGCGTAGATGCTGCGTTCTGGTTCGCCGAGACGCACGCCTGGCACATGCACGGCGCCGGACTGACGATCTGCGACCCGTCCGACGCGCCAGGTTTCTGCTTCCGTGCGGTCAAAGACCTTGTCGCTT
>NZ_JBKQQD010000121.1:0-2962 GCF_052144515.1 Mycobacterium sp.
AGCAGCCGCGAACGCACGATCACCGCCGCGTACTGGGCCCGGCTCACGGCGACGTTGAGCCTATTCCGGTTGAACAGGAACGATATTCCGCGCGGCACGTCTTCGATCGAGGAGGCCGTCATCGAAATGAACACGACCGGCGCCTGCGCGCCCTGGAACTTGTCGACGGTCCCGACCCGGACCCCGCCGAGCCCGGCGGCATCCAACCGGTCACGCACCAGCGCCACCTGGGCGTTGTAGGGGGCGAGCACCAGCACGTCGGAGGCGGCCAGCGGCCGGGTACCGCGCTCGTCGGTCCACGGGGCGCCGAGCAGCCGCGTGATCTCGGCGGCGATCGCGTCGGCCTCCGGGGGGCTCTCGGTCGAGTTGCCTTGGTGGGCAACGGGAAGCACCCGCAGGCCGGGCTGGTATCCGGCGAGGTGACGCCCGGTGGTGCAGTCGTCGGAATGCAGTCTGCCCTCGTAGGACAGCGCGGAAACGGCGGCGCAGACCGCCGGATGCATCCGGTACGAGCGGTCCAGGAAGTAGCCGCGTTCCTCCGGGAGCGTGCGCTGCCCGTGCACCAGCCAGTCCAGCGCCGAGGTGTCGACCGGCTCCGGGTGGGTGCCCTGGCTGACCTGCGGCAGCTGCTGTGGGTCGCCGAGCAGCATCAGGTTCGCGGCGGCCGGGGCCACGGCGATGGTGTTGGCCAGGCAGAACTGGCCCGCCTCGTCGATCACCAGCAGATCCAGGCTGCCGCGCGGAACCCGGCCGGCGTTGGCGAAATCCCATGCGGTACCGCCGATCACGCATCCCGGCGTGTCGGCGATGAAGGCGGCGTAGCCGTCGCTGTCGATCTGACGCCACGGCCTGGTGGCGTTGTCGTGGGGCTTCTTGGCGACCCGTTGCGGATCAAGTCCGGTGTCCACCACACAGCCCAGCAGGTTCTCCACCGTGGCGTGCGATTGCGCGACAACCCCGACGCGCCAGCCGTGTTCGGTGACCAGGCGGTTGATCACCCGGGCCGCGGTGTGCGTCTTGCCGGTGCCCGGGGGCCCATGCACGGCAAGATACGAGGAGTCCAGATCCAGTGTGGCGGCGGTGATGTCGGCGACCGTGTCTGCGCCGCGAGGTAACGGATTGCCGCTGCGGGTACGGGGCGCGCGGCGCAACAGGACGTCGATCACCGCGGTGCGGGGCAGTCGTGGCAGCCCGGCGGCCACGGCGGCGGCGGTCGCTTCGATCGACTCGCGTAACGCTGTCGTCTTAACGGGGGCCCCAGGGGTGAGTGCGAACGGCAGCTGGTCAAAAGTGGTGCCGTCGTCGCCGGTCCGCTCGAGGATGACCACTTCGGTGGGCAGCGCCGCGTCGTCGGCCTCGACGAGTTCGGCGCGGCCGGCCGCACGCCGGTCCGGGCTGTCGGTCATGCCGGGCGGGGCCGGCGGGTCGTAGAGCGCGAAGACGTTCGTCTTGAGGTCGCCGCCCGCCAGCTCGCCGCGCAGAAGTACCCGCCGCTGCGGCTTACGGGCGCGGGGAGGCGTGTGCCAGTCGACCGTGACCGACGCCTCTTCTGCGATGAACACGTCGGTGTCATCGGCCCACTCGTCGACGGGGAAGTTCAGCCGGTCGAAATGCGCCCACCAGAACGGTTTGTCCTCGCGCCGGTGGTAGCCGCGCGCCGCGGCAAGCAACGCTACCGCCGTCTGCTCGGGCGTGCGTTCGCCGACGGTGGCGTCGCCGGTGAACTTGGACAACGTCGTCCCGAGCTGGTCGTGGTCGTCGACGGTGTTGCCCTGCGGAACCGGTTGGGCGCCAACGGGTACCACCCCCGACTCGTAGGCCCGCAGCAGCAGCCAGTTGCGCAGCTCGCGCGTCGACCGGCAGTCGTAGTGGTTGTAGTCCTCGATCTCCTTGAGCACGGATGCGGCCTCGTCGAGGCGGCCGGCGGCCCGCAGTTCGCAATAGCGGGCGTAGGCGGTGATCGAGCCGGCGGCGGTGGTGACGTCACCGGCGCGCAGCGGCTCGCCCATGTAGAGCGGCTCGAGCGCCTTGAGGCTGAACGACTCGGCACCCACGCAAATGCTCTTGCGCGCCAACGGATAAAGGTCTACCAGCGTCCCGCTGCGCAGCAGCTCGTCGACCTCGTCCTCGCCGACTCCGTAGCGTCCGGCGAGCCGCAGCAGAGCCGTCTTCTCGTACGGCGCGTAGTGGTAGATGTGCATGTTGGGGCGACGCTTGCGGCGCTTGGCCACCATCGCCAGGAAGTCGGCGAGCGCCGTGCGTTCGTCCACGCGGTCGTGGGCCCACAACGGGTGGAAACCCCCCGTGGCGTCCAGCACGCCGAACAGGTATTCCAGGCCCCAGTCGCGGCCGTCGGTGGTCCACAGCGGGTCGCCCTCGAAGTCGAAGAACAGGTCACCGGGGTCGGGCTCGGGGAGCAGCGCCAGCGGCTGCGCATCGACAACCTCGAATTGCGGGACGCCGGTATCGCGTTGCCGCACTTGCAGTCTGGCCTGCGCGGTCAGCTTGCCGAGCGCGTTGGACGCCAGTCCGGGCACCGGCCCCGTACGTTCGGCGAGCCCGGCCACCGTGGTGACCCCGGCGTCCAGGAGCTTCTCGCGCTGGGTCACTCGCATGCCGGCGACGAGCAGCAGGTCGTCGGTCGCGCGCAGCTGCTCAGTGCACAACTCACACCGAAAACATGCGCTCACCCCCTCGTCGTCCCAGCGCACGGCGGTGCCCCCGGCGTAGTGCTCGTCGAGCAGTCGCCGCAGCCGCGCCCGCTGGGTGCGGTAGCCCGGGACCCGGTCGCACACGCGATAGCGCACGGCGGTCCCATCGCCGAGCTGCAGCTCGGCCTCCGCTGCGACGGGGATACCCGAGGCGGCCAGCGCGTCGGCGTAGGCGGCCAGCTGCAGCAACGCGGTGACCTTGGGTGAGCGCGCGAGTTTCGTGTCAACGACTCGATATTGCTCATGGTCTC
>NZ_JBKQQD010000122.1:0-33555 GCF_052144515.1 Mycobacterium sp.
GATGCACAGACATAACAACACCTCCGGGGCGTGTCAGGAAAACCCGCGTGCGCCAAACACACGGACTCAAAAGGAATCACTTACAGATCCCTTCCTGACACCTCCGGAGGCGTTTGTGAAGGACCAACCCGATCTATATCAGCTGTTCGAGCCGGGGACCGCGTGGTCGAACAGCATCGTCACTCGGGTGCCCCAACGATCGCGAACGGTGTCGACACGATCTGCGAGTCCGCTCATCAAGGTAAGCCCGCGTCCGCGCCGGTAGCTGCGCAGGCTGGCCGAGGAGTCGCGCGACCAACGACCGGAGTCGGCGACGGTAATAGAAATCGTGGTGTCACGGATGAAGGCCTCGACGGAAACGGTTCTGCGCGGATCACAATGGCTGCCGTGTTCGATCCCGTTGGTCACCGCTTCACCGGCCGCCAACAAGATGTCCTGTGTGCGAGACGGATCGACGGCGACCGCGGTCAGCCACTCGTGCAACCGGTCCCGGACGACGGGGACCTCCGTCTCCCCGGCCGGAACCACGATGGTGAAGCTGCGCGGCCCCGAATGGCTCGGGCGCAGTGCGAGCACAACGACGTCGTCGCGGTACCCGTCCGGAGGGGTCATCCGTCGCAGTAGCTCGGCGCAGACGTCGCCGACCGGAACGTGGGCGCACTCGGCGGCAGTGGCCTTCAGGCGGTCGAATCCCTGGTCGAGCGTCTCGCCGGACCGCTCGATCAGTCCGTCGGTGTAGAGCAAGACCAAGGTTCCGGGCGGCAGGTCCGCGTGCGCGGTGCTGCCGGCCGGGTGGGTATCACCAGTGGCCACCGGCGGTCGCCGACCGCCATACAAGAAGACGGGGCCAAGGCCTGGGTCTGGGCCGACCAGCAATGGGTAGGGATGCCCGGCGCAGGTGTAACTGATGGTGGCAGATCCGGCCCCAGAGTCGGCTCCCGTGCCGGCCCCGCCGTCCCCGGCATCGATGAGGGCGTAGGTCACCGTCGCGCAGCGCGCGCCCTGCACGGTGGCCGCATAGGTGTCCAGCGCGCTCAGGACAGCAGCTGGGTCGGCTTTGCTGAGTGCGGTGGCGCCCAGCGCCGCGCGGAGTCTGCTCATCACGGTCGCGGCCGGCAAGCCGTGTCCAACGACGTCGCCCACGGATATCCCGATCCTGCCCGGCCCGTCGAGCGGGGTGACGAGATACCAGTCGCCGCCCACCCGCATCGACTCGCCGGCAGGTTGGTATATCGCCGCCACGACCGCCGCGGTCGACGCGCGGTCCAGGTCGAGCAGCTGCTCTTGGAATTCGACGGCGATACGGTGCTCTCGCGCCATGACGCGGACCCGGTCCAGGGCCGACTGGGTCAGCTTGGCCGCGCGGGCGAACGTGTCGAGTTCTGCCGCCTCGAACCGCCGCGGCTTGGACCACAGCAACGACAGCACACCGATGATGCGCCCCAGGCTGCCGCGCAAGGGCTGAATGACACATGCGCGGACACTCGCGGAGGTGTCGTGGACCGCATGTTGATATCGCGGCGGCAGGCCAAACGTCTCGGTGACGACCATCGACTCGCCGCTCTTGATGACGTCGACGGCAACCAACGGGGCGCCCAGCGAGGCCACGTGGTAGCGGTCGCGCAGTTCTGCCGGAAACGCGCCGCCGTATTCGAATCGCACGGTGTCCTCGTCGGTGTCGAGGACACCGATGGCCACCGCGGTGGCATCAGCCGAGCCAAACGGGGAGTCGAGCAGGGCGGCCAGGATTCCGGCAACCGAATCAGCGGCGTGCAGCGCGGCGTCGAGCTCGGATAAGAGCCGCATGTCGGCGTCGCGCTGCTGACCGGCGCGCTCGCGGGCTGCGGCAGCCAACCTCGCCGACACCCGCTCGACCAGCTCTTGCGAGCGAAATGGCTTCGGCAGGTAGTCGTCGGCCCCACCGGCGAAGCCTTCGCTGACCGCCTCCGCGCCGGCCCTGGCGGACAGCATCAGGATAGGGGTGGCAGCCAGTTCGGGCTCGGCGCGAATGGCCGCCACGAACTCGAACCCGTCCAGGCCCGGCATCATGACGTCGGTCACGATCGCGTCTGGGTGCAGCTGGCGGGTCACGTTCAACGCCGATTCGCCGTCGGCGACCAGCACCGTATCCCAGTGCGGCGACAGCACTCGATCAAGATGAGCCCGCATGTCGGCGTTGTCGTCGGCGATCAGCACCAACTGGCGAGCCCCGTCGGGTGCGGCCGTCGCATCACCAGGGTCCGAAATGGACATCAGCCAGTGACTTGCCTCGGCCACATACGGATTGGTCTCATCCAGCAGCCCCGCAGGCGACTGATCGACGGCTGGACCCCCGACCGATCGCGGCAGTCGAATGGTCACCGTTGTTCCGCGATCCAGTTCGCTGTCGATTTCCACCGTTCCGCGTTGCAGCTCGACAAGCCCGCGGACGAGTGAAAGTCCGATTCCGGTGCCCTCCACGCTGCGGCCGCGTACGTTGTCGGCCCGGTAAAAGCGCTCGAACAGGCGGTCTAGGTCCTCGGCGGCGATCCCTACTCCGGTGTCGCGCACGGTAATGCGGCAATGCGCGGATTCGCTGCGCACCTCGACCGAAATCGAGCCTCGCAGAGTGTATTTGACTGCATTGGACAGCAGGTTGAGCACGATCGTTTCCCACATGCCCGGATCGAGGTCAGCCAGCGCAAGATCACAGTCCAGCACGAGATCGAGTCCTGCCCGCTGGCAGAGCTCGGTGAACGACGACGCGATTTGGGAGGTCAGCGCGCCCACGTCGGTGCACACCAATCTCGCGTTCGCGCGGCCGGCTTCGATGCGGGAGAAATCGAGCAACGAGTCGACCAAGCGCAGCAGCCGCCGCGCGTTGCGCTCTGCTGTGCTCAGCCGATCTGCCAGAACGGTTTCCGGCGCCGCATCGGATAGCGCATCATCGAGCGGCCCGAGCAGCAGGGTCAGCGGCGTGCGGAACTCGTGGCTGACATTGGTCAGGAAGGCGGTTTTCGCACGGTCCAACTCGGCGAGCGCTTCGGCACGCTGGCGCTGCTGCTCATAGGAGATTGCGGATGCCAGCGCCGACGACAATTGATCGGCGAGCAATTGGCAAAAACCGCGGTACTGCGCATCCAGCGGGCGGCGCGGACTCGTTCCGATCACCAACGCCCCGGTGGCCGAGACCTCACCCAGCGGCAACGCCAGGGCCTGCCGCGGGCAGTCGTCGGTGAAAACGTCTGCGATACCGGGCATTACCGCGGCAAGCTGGTCGACCACGTGCGCTGTTGCCCGTGATCGCGGTGTCGCGTCCCAGTCCGTCAGCTGGGCCAGCGAGCGGGGCAGCAGCGGCAGGATCGAGGGCGTCGCGCCGCGCAGCGTGATGTCATCTTCGCCCGCCCCGTCCCTGGCCACGTACACGGCGATGAACGGTAGGTCCGCAGGCTGGGTGGCACATGCGGCGACGGCTGCGCTCACCGCGTCGTCGATGGTTTGGGTCTCCATGGTCGCCGACGCGACCGCGTTCAGCAGGTGCAGGCGGCGCTCGCTGAGCACCCGTTCGGTGGTTTCAATGACGGCGCAGAAGATGGCCGTGACCGCGCCGTCGCCGCCGAGGATCGGGCTGTACGTGAAAGTGAAGTACCGCTCCTGCGGACGGCCCCCGGTCACCAGGGGCAACATCAAGTCATCCGACCAGGTGGCCTTGCCTGTCGCGACGACGCCAGCGAGCATGGGTCCGATCGCTTCCCAGATCTCCGACCACACCTGCTCCGCGGGGCGGCCCAGGGCCGCGGGGTGTTTGTCACCCAGGATCTGCGCGTAGGCGTCGTTGTACATCAAGAACAGATCCGTGGGCCCCAACCACAGCACGATGGGAAACCGCGACGTCAGGGTCACCGCCACCGCCGCACGCACCTCGGGCGACCACTCATCCGGCCGACCGAGCGGATGGGCTGCCCAGTCGAACGCGGCGAACCGGCGGCCCATCTCACCGCCTAACGCGACCGCAGCCGCCAGGTCAGCCGGCAGCGGGTGATCGCCGTGCGTGCTGGAAGTAGCTGGGGCGCGGCCCTCGTTCATTGCTGTTACTTGCGCTGCAGCGCATCGGACAGCGTCGGGTAGATCTCGAGGATGCGATCCAGCTCCGTCACCTCAATCGGTCGAAGCACATTGTCATGATCTGCTACCAGACGGACCGACGTACCGGTTTCCTTTCCTTCCTCATGGCAGTCGAGCACCGCGTTCAAACCTGCGCTTCCGAAGAAGGTCACCGGTTGCAGGTCGACGACGACCAGCCGGGCCGGGTGCGTCGCGGCCAGCTTTAGCGCGGCGGTCAGGTGAGCGGTGAGCTCGTCGACGGTGGTGGAGTCGACATCGCCTTTCACGCGCACGAGTACAGCGTCCTCACGGGCCTCGTGGTCGACCGCCAACAATTCCATGCCTTTCACCGCCTCGAACGTGTCAAATTCCAGCCGCTAAACGAAGTGCAGTGCCCGGATGCGCAGTATGCGCCTTCCAAGATGTCTGGAAAGCCTAACCCTGATCCAATCTGCCACGTTCGCGTGTTGCGGCGGCTATCCAGCGGCCTCGGCAGGGATCCGTTCGTGCACCGTCAGCAACAGATGGTCGACCTGACTTTGGACGGCAGCTGTCGGGGGTGGCAAGGTCGCAACTTCGGCGAGCAGTTGCTTCGCCAGCTCGCGCAACTTCGTATTGGTCTCTTGCGACCGCCACTGCAGGACACGGAAGGCCTGCTCGGCGCTGACCCGGTAGACATACATCATCACGCCCTTGGCCTGCTCGATCGCCGCGCGGTTCTCGAATAGGTCCGGCAGGGCCGAGTCGAGCACTTCCTGTCGAGTCTCGTGCCGGGTCTCGTCGAAGGTGTTGGTGAGGTCGATGTAATAACCGGCGGTGCCCAACACCGCGCCGCCCTCGCCCAGCATGCGATCGGCTACGACAATCGCGTCGTGCACGTTGCCCGCGGTGTCGAGAAACCGGTGACGACTCGAAAACGACTCCTCCGACCGCAAGGCGTAGTCGAGCAGATCCTGGACGTGCGCACGGTCGTCGGGATGCTTGTGCGACAACAGCAGTTTCGTCGTCGGGACCACGGTCCCCGGTTCGTAGCCGTGCATCCTCGCCACCTCGTCGGACCATTCCCAGCGTTGACCCACGAACCAGAAGCGGAAGGCCCCGACGTTCAAGTACGTAGTGGCGGCCTCGACTGCGACGGGCTGCTGCTTGTGGGTCCCGGTGGGTGTCGCTGCACCCGTTCGGCTGGGCTGTTGCACGTTTGCATCATCTCATTAGGCGGATTCACCGGCCAGTGCCGAAAGACCGCGTCTGATCGGGCCCATAGACCCGTCTATAGCCCAGATTTCGATGAGTTTTACACCGTTGCCCCCGCCCACATGCCGCGGCCGGTGCGGGGTGGGAGTAACCTCGCGTGCGGGCAATCCAACAAAAAAATTCAGACGCGGGAGCGCACGCCGAGTGCGCTGAGAGGACGGCTTGGGGCCGTCGACCGTACGAACCTGACCGGGTAATGCCGACGTAGGGAGATGGAAAAATGACCGTTACAGCCGAACCCTCCGTCACCACCGGACCCATCGCGGGCAGCAGCAAGGCTTATCGCGAAGTAGAGAGCCCGGGCGGCGGCGCTGATCTGCGGGTTCCGTTCCGGCGGGTCAACCTGTCCACCGGAGACCACTTCGATCTCTACGACACCTCGGGGCCCTACACCGATCCGGACGCCGTGATCGACCTGAAGTCCGGGCTGGCGCCGCGGCCCGCGGTGGTCCGCGACCGCGGCACCCAGCTGCAGCGGGCCCGCGCCGGCGAGACCACCGCCGAGATGGCGTTCATCGCGGCCCGCGAGGACATGCCCGCTGAGTTGGTGCGCGACGAGGTCGCCCGTGGCCGCGCGGTGATCCCGGCCAACCACAACCATCCCGAGAGCGAGCCGATGATCATCGGCAAGGCCTTCGCGGTCAAGGTCAACGCCAACATCGGCAACTCGGCGGTGACGTCGTCGATCGCCGAGGAGGTCGACAAGATGGTGTGGGCCACCCGCTGGGGGGCCGACACCATCATGGACCTGTCCACCGGGAAGAACATCCACGAAACCCGTGAGTGGATCCTGCGCAATTCGCCGGTCCCGGTCGGCACGGTGCCGATCTACCAGGCGCTCGAGAAGGTCAAGGGCGACCCGACCGAGCTGACCTGGGAGATCTACCGCGACACCGTGCTCGAACAGTGCGAGCAGGGCGTGGACTACATGACCGTGCACGCCGGGGTGCTGCTGCGCTACGTGCCGCTGACCGCCAAGCGCGTCACCGGCATCGTGTCGCGCGGCGGCTCGATCATGGCGGCCTGGTGCCTGGCGCATCATCGGGAGTCGTTCCTGTATGCCAACTTCGCCGAGCTCTGCGACATCTTCGCGCGCTACGACGTCACCTTCTCACTGGGCGACGGGCTGCGGCCCGGCTCGATCGCCGACGCCAACGACGCCGCGCAGTTCGCCGAGCTGCGCACCCTGGGCGAGCTGACCAAGATCGCGAAAGCCCATGGCGCACAGGTGATGATCGAGGGCCCGGGGCACATCCCGATGCACAAGATCGTCGAGAACGTGCGGCTGGAAGAGGAGCTGTGCGAGGAGGCGCCGTTCTACACGCTGGGCCCGCTGGCCACCGACATCGCGCCGGCCTATGACCACATCACGTCGGCGATCGGCGCGGCCATCATCGCGCAGGCCGGCACCGCGATGCTGTGCTACGTCACCCCCAAGGAGCACCTGGGGCTGCCGGACCGCAAGGACGTCAAGGACGGGGTGATCGCCTACAAGATCGCCGCGCATTCGGCGGACCTGGCCAAGGGGCATCCCCGCGCGCAGGAGCGCGACGACGCATTGAGTACGGCGCGATTCGAATTCCGTTGGCACGACCAGTTTGCGCTGTCGTTGGACCCCGACACCGCGCGGGAGTACCACGACGAGACCTTGCCGGCCGAGCCGGCCAAGACCGCCCACTTCTGCTCGATGTGCGGACCGAAGTTCTGCTCGATGCGCATCACCCAAGACGTCCGCGATTACGCCGCGGCACACGGACTACAGACCGAAGAGGACATCGAGGCCGCACTCACCTCCGGGATGGCCGAGAAGTCACGCGAGTTCGCCGAGCACGGCAACCGCGTGTATCTGCCTCTCACGCAGTGAATTACCTGCCGCTGCCGCCACCCGGCAGCACGCCGCTGCGGGTGCTGTCGATCGCAGGATCGGACTCCGGCGGCGGGGCGGGCATCCAGGCCGACATGCGCACCATGGCACTGCTGGGTGTGCACGCATGCGTCGCGGTTACCGCGGTTACCGTGCAGAACACGTTGGGAGTCAAGAGCTTTCACGAGGTGCCGGACACTGTCGTGGCCGGGCAGATTCAGGCCGTGGTCACCGATATCGGCATCCAGGCCGCCAAGACCGGGATGCTGGCGTCGTCGGACATCATCGCAACGGTGGCTACCACGTGGCGCCGGCTCGAACTGACGGTTCCGCTCGTCGTCGACCCGGTCTGCGCATCCATGCACGGAGACGCGCTGCTGGCACCGTCCGCCCTGGATTCGCTTCGCAATCAACTGTTTCCGTTGGCCACGCTGGTGACACCCAACCTCGACGAGGTACGCCTGCTGGTCGATATCGACGTGGTCGACGCCGAGTCGCAGCGCGCGGCCGCTAAGGCCCTACATGCGCTCGGCCCGCGATGGGCGTTGGTCAAGGGTGGACACCTGCGGTCCTCCGAGCGCAGCTGCGACCTGCTCTATGACGGCGCCTCCTGCTACGAATTCGACGCACCGCGGGTGCCCACCGGCAACGACCACGGCGGCGGCGACACACTGGCAACCGCGGCGGCCTGCGCGCTGGCGCACGGGTTCAGCGTGCCCGACGCCGTCGGCTTCGGCAAGCGATGGGTGACCGAATGTCTGCGCGCCGCCTATCCGCTCGGGCACGGCCACGGCCCGGTCTCCCCGTTGTTCCGGCTGTCTTGAACCTCGACCAGATCGCGGGCATCGCGCATGAACCCTCCGGGGACGCCGTAGGGCGTCCAAAAGGAGTAGTCGTCCTGACGCACGGCGCCGGTGGTAGCCGGGAATCTGCACTGCTGCAACGGATCTGCGACGAATGGGCGGGGCGCGGCTGGCTGGCGGTGCGCTACAACCTGCCGTACCGCCGGCGCCGGCCCAAGGGTCCGCCGTCGGGCTCGGCTGCCACCGACCGCGCGGGGATCGTCGAGGCGATCGAGGTGTGCCGCGGCCTGGCCGAGGGCCCGCTGATCGTCGGCGGACATTCCTACGGCGGGCGGCAGACTTCGATGGTGGTGGCCGCCGCCGAAGTGACAGTTGACGTGTTGACGCTGTTCTCCTACCCCGTTCATCCGCCGGGCAAGCCAGAGCGCGCGCGCACCGAGCACCTGCCCGACATCATGGTGCCCACGGTGCTCACCTACGGCACGTCGGACCCCTTCGGCACGCCGGCGGAGGTGCGCGATGCGGCGGCGCTGATCTCCGCGCCGACCGAGATCGTCGAGATCACCGGCGCGCGGCACGACTTGGGCTCGAAGACCCTCGACGTGCCCGCGCTCGCGGTGGATGCGGCGCTGCGGCTGCTGCGCCTTCCGGGGGGACCAAGGCCTTAAGTAAGTTGACGCATATGTTGGAGACGGTTCGCAAGGTTCTCGACTTCCAGATCACCATCGGCCAACTGATGGCTATCGGATTGATGATTGGCACTCCGTATCTGGTGGTGGGAACGATCTGGTCGGCAACACATACCGAACATTTGCACCAGATGCACGGAGTCGATCTGGCGGTGTCGTTCCTGGGTTCGATCGTGTCGTGGCCGGTTCTGTTGTTCGCGAACGTCTGCATGACTTGAGTCCCGAACAGAATTCAATCAGTTACAACTGGACAGTTTGAACTGTCTAGCTTACGGTGGTGGTGTGGACGGTATCGCCGAATCGGCCGCGGCGGCGGCCCGCGAGCTGCGGGTCGTGGTCAGCCGGCTGCGACGTCAATTGCGGGGCCTCGCGATTGACGGCGATCTGACACCGTCGCAGACGGCGGTGCTGACCCGGCTCTGGAAAGAGGGGGCGTCATCGGCCAGCGCATTGGCCGGTGCCGAGCGGGTGCGTCCACAGTCCATGGCCACGATAGTGGCCGCACTCGAGCAACGCGGGCTGATCGAGCGCACGCCCGATCCCGAAGACGGCCGGCGTCAAGTGATTTCGTTGACCAAGGCGGGTCGGCAACGCGCCGAGAGTGACCGTCAAGTGCGTGAGGAATGGCTGGCACGCGCCATCCATGAGCGCTACTCAGAATCCGAGCGCCACACCATCCTTGACGCGCTATCCCTGCTCGAGCGGTTAACCGAATGAAAGGGGAATAGCTGCAATGGAATTCGGAGTGCACTTCATCGACTTTCTGCCAGGGGATCCGGCGGCGCTGGGGCCAACCCTGACCGCGGCAGCCAAAGCCGCCGAGCAGGGCGGCGCCACGCTGTTCACCCTGGCCGACCATTTCTTCCAAATGGAAAACATTGGGCGAGCAGAAGACCCGTTCCTCGAGGGCTATACGTCGTTGGGTTTCTTGGCCGGACAGACGACGACGATCGAGTTGACCTTGCTGGTCACCGGGGTTACCTATCGCTACCCCGGCGTGCTGGCCAAAGCGGTGACCACCCTCGACGTGCTGTCGCAGGGCCGGTCGATGCTGGGACTGGGCGCGGCCTGGTACGACCGCGAGCACGTCGCCCTTGGCATTCCCTATCCGCCGCTGAGCACACGCTTTGAGATGCTCGAAGAGACGCTGCAGATCTGCCGGCAGATGTGGAGCGGCAACGACGGTCGGTACGACGGCAAGCACTATCAGCTGGCCGAGACACTCTGTGTGCCGCAACCGATTCGGCGCCCTCCAATTCTGATCGGCGGCGACGGCGAGAAGAAGACGCTACGACTGGTCGCACAGTACGCCGATATCTGGAACAGCATGACCACCGACGTCGACGAGCTCAAGCACAAGGTGGACGTGCTCAACCGGCACTGCGACACGGTGGGCCGGGATCCCGGTGAAATCCGCAAGACGTGTGGCGGCCTTGCCGTGGTCGACCCCTTCGAGGACACCGACGAGTACCTGAAGACCGTGGAACGCTACGCCGAGCTTGGCATCGAGATGATCAACGTCGGCCCCCTCCCCGGCAACCCCGACCCCGTCGGCTTCATCCGCCGGTTCGGCGATCAACTCACGCCCAGGCTGGCTCAGATCGGCTGAACCGGCGAAACCGCCCGGGTTTCAACGGTTATCACTGAAATTCCAGGGGCGGGCGCGCCCGAACCCTTACTCGGGCTGTGCTTGTGTCCGCCATTGATGATTCCGGAGGTGATGATTACAGCGACCAGCAGCGCGCCGATGACTATTCCGGCAATCGCCAAACCACGGCCACGCTGACCGGTCTGCTTGATCTGGTTCAGCGCGAGAAAGCCGAAAATCAAACCCGCGATAGGCCCCATGATGCAAAGCAACCCGATCGCTGAGCACAGCAACGACGCGATGGCCATCCGATTGATGCGGGCGGCCGGTGCCGGCGGTGGTTCCGTCACGGACGCCTCCTGGGGTCAAGTGGCACACACTCTACTGTCGCGTGCCTGGCGGTCAGCATCACACCAGGCCTGAGTAGTTGCGGCTAACGTCATTGACAAGCAATCCGCCTCGGCATAAGTGGAGCTCATGTGTCGGAAACCAAAAGGCCAAGCGACGGCGATCGGCGACCCCGGTCCGGCCGTGGGCGCCCCCTGGACTCGTCACGACACGCCGAGATCCTGAAGGCAGCATTAGAAGGGCTAGCCGAGCGGGGGTATGACCTGCTGACGATGGACGAGATCGCTGCCCGGGCGCATGCCGGCAAGGGCGCGTTATACCGTCGCTGGCCATCGAAGGCCGCGTTGGTCGCCGACGCAGTGCTCGCCTGGCGGGATGAGCTGGGTCCGGTGACGATTCCAGATACGGGCTCCCTGCGCGGCGACATCGAAGCGGCGCTGGAGATCCTGCCCGATTTCGGTCACGCGGAGCAACAGCAGGTGGCGGTCCTCTTGGGTCTCGTCACCGCTGCCCGCCGCGATCCCGAACTCCGTGCAGTGATGTCCAGCCTGATCATCGAAAGGCCCCGCCGGGCGATCGCAGAGATGCTCGAACGAGCGGCCGCGCGCGGAGAAATTGCTGACGGCCTAGATCTG
This sequence comes from Mycobacterium sp., assembly GCF_052144515.1. Taxonomy (GTDB): domain Bacteria; phylum Actinomycetota; class Actinomycetes; order Mycobacteriales; family Mycobacteriaceae; genus Mycobacterium. The sequence continues at coordinate 11,265 of NZ_JBKQQD010000122.1, forward strand.
AGCCTGGTCCCCGACCTCGTCATCGCGATGAGCTCGATGCGTTTCCTGCTCGGAGAGACGCCCGACCGTGACTTTGTACGCCGTCTCTTCGATGAATTGGTTTACCCGCTAGTGACTGCTCCGGTCGCCTGCCCGACACCACGCGCGCCCCGGGCACGCCGTGCCCGCTGATCCGGTGGACAGGCCCGCGATCATCCGTTAGCATTTCCGGTACGGAGTCGTTCCGTATTAACCGGCTCGCCGAGCAGTCCGGACCGAGCGGCACCAATCACTAGGAGACGCGATGGCGCCCACAACCAACGAGCAGCTCATCGAGGCTTATTTCCGCATGGTCAAGGACGACGACTTTGCCGGCGTGGGAGCTATTTTGACCGACGACGCAACATGGACCATCGTGCCGATCGGCACACATGGACGGGGCGCCGCGCGATCGAATCGATGGCTGTGGCGGCCGGGCGGACAAGGCGGCACGACGAGCGTTCGCACGTTGAGATCAAGAACTGGTTTTCCGACGGCGAGCACCTGTGCGTGGAGTACAACCACAGGGTCATTGTCGGTGGCCTCGGCTTGCGTCTGACCCTCGACGGTTACTGCCTCGTTTTTCACATGCGCGATGGCCGATTCGACGCGATCCGCGAATACATCAACCCACCCAACATCGCCGCGGGGCTGATGATGTACGTCCTCCTGCCAGTGCTTCCGTACCTGAGCAGGAGGAGGCTGGCGCGATCATGACCGCCGGCCCAGATCACCGCGCAGTGCCATTGCGTCCGTGGAATCTCATTGTCGTTGCGGGATTTACGATCGTGGCGGGAGTCGCCGAGGTCGTCACGGGGTTTTCCCACAAGTTTTTCGGGATTACCACCTCGGGTGGTGCGCTGTTCGCCCTCACCGCCACGGGAATCGGTCTGTCATACGTGGCGTCTGGGGTTCTGATGCTGACCATAAAGAGGTGGGCGGCCACCGTGGCTCTCATCTTGCTCAGCACCGATATTCTCGGACGGATCCTGCTGGCGGCGACGGGTCTATACCCCACCGATACTGCAAAGAACACGATTTCGTTCATAGCCGGCACACTCATTGTGGCTCTCGTGGCATGGTATGTCCGCTGTAAGCGGAGATCCTTCGCTTAAGTTCGTGGGCCACGGAAGGCGCAGCGCGACTGAGCAATAGGCGAGTTTCCATTGCGATATCACCGGCGATATCGCAATCGGGAATCACATCATCGCCGGCCCACGATGCCCACGTGGCTCATATGATTACTGATGCCGTCGTCCGTCGCTATGCCGGATACCGCGTGTAGCACGCGTCCATGTTGCCGGCCACGCCCCCGCGGAACGCCGCTATCCGGGTGAAACCGGCCGGCACCGTGGCACCGTCGGCGTCGCTGGCAACCAGGTGGTTGGTAAGCAGGCCGGAGACGGCCTTGTCGAGGTCACCGGCGGTCAGCAACAGCTGCTTGTGCGACGGCAGATCGATGGGCTCGGCCATCTTGCGATGCGTGTACCCGGTCAGACACGCCGTCCGCAGCGCGGTCCACGGGCTCTGCATCGGCAAGCCGCGCTCATGCTGCACCGCCAGCACGTATCGCGACATCACGACCGACAGGGCGGTGTCGTCACCCTGTGGCAGCTCGTGTTCATCCCTGCCGCCGACCTTGGCCATGGCGGCCAGCGCGGGCAGGTCGACCACGATGGTGTTGGTGGCCGGGCAGTACGACGCCGGTGGGCTGGCCTTCGCATCGGGGCAATCGGCCGGCTTGTAGGACAGCGTCGGCGGTTGCTTCGGGCTGAAGATCTGTCCCATCACCTCCATCAGCGTCGACAGGGTGTCCTGGTCGACCGGGGCCTCACCGGTCTCCGCCTCGCCGCTGGGATCGGTGCGCAGGACGGTCGGCAGGTCACCGCGGCGCTGCTCGATTTCCTTCATGTTGATCGCCGCGCATGCCGAGGCACCGCTGACGAAGCCCATCTGGAAGGCACTGACCCGATCCAGGGCCGAGCCATGCTCGTTGTCGCTTTCCCTGTCCTCGATCGGGTCGCGCATGGTGATCAGCCCGCCGAGCACATGGTCGAGCCCGTCGCCGGTGCTCAGCGCGAAGCGTGGCGACTTGCCGGCTGCCACCCAGTACAGGTAGACGCCCGCAAAACAGTCGGCCTGCTGCTCGAAGACGATGGTGGGGTCGTTCGCGGAGACCAGTTTCGCCATCCTCTGCAGCGCATGGCCGAACTCGTGGGCCAACACCCCGGTGATGGACATCTCGCCGAAATAGCGTTCCGCCAGCGGGAACAACGCCCCGCGATCCCAGGCGATCAGGTTGCAACGACTGTTGAAGAATGCGTTGACAAACTTGTAGGTCTTCCGGTGGCAGATGACCGGGCTGCTGGGATCGTCCGAGTCGTAGGAAATCAGCTTGTCGACCGGCTTGAAACTGCCTTTCAAGGATTCGCGATAGACGGCTTTCCAGTACTCCTCGATGTCGTTGACCGACAGCAACGCCAACTCGTCGATCGGCCCGTTGTTGGTGTTGGCCACCTTGCCCGTCGCACTGGGTGCATTCGGCCGGGGCCCGCTGGGACCGTCGGCCGCGGGCAGATCCCCCACCCGGAACGGGTCGTTGAGCATCGACAACGCCCGCCCCTCGACGAACGTGCTGCACCCGGCCACCAGCAGTACCGCCATGGCACAGGCAACCGCCGCCCACACCGCCGCGATCGCGCGCCCACGGTTATTCATGGCCAACCTCATCCCGACCGGCCTGCCAGGCTGCATCAAAGGGATATCAGTTTAGATCGGTTGGTTTGCTGGCGGGGCAGAAAAGCCGCGGCTCACCAGGAATTCACACACGCGCTGACAGACCGCTACGGCACCCGGGTGCGATGCCGCTTGTCGTGGGGCGGGACGCCATTGACTCCCCAGACTCCCCCGATCGACTCGGCGTAACAGCCCACCGCGTAGGCGACCCCAGAACCCATGACCGCCAGTGCTTCCCGGTTGATGTTGCCGACGGTGTCACGGGCGCTCTGGTAGTTCGGGTCGAACCAGACGCCGGCCTGGCCGCCCCAGAGTCGTGCCTGCACAGTGGTTTTCGCCTGCGAAGCGCCACCGGTCATGCCGCCGATCGGCACTCCGGCAACCATAAAGGGGTGGTAGTCGGTCCTAGTGCTCAACGGCATGTCGGCGGGCCGCTTGCCAGCCTGGTACAGATAGCCGCCCAGGGTGCGCTCAATTCCGGCCGAACCTTCCGGGACATCCCCCGCCGAAATACCCACCCCCGGCGGACCGGATTGGTCGCCGTCGTCGGTGAAGAAGCCCGCGTTCGCCGAACCGAGCATGACGAAGTCCAGATACAGGGCGATGTCGTTGAGTCGCTCGGGGTCCAGACCGAAGACGTAGTCCATGGCGCCGTTGGGGCCGTCCTGATCGGCTCCCCAGAACACGAACCGCACCGCGTTGTTCACCGGTGGCAGCGGGCCCAGCTGCAGCGCCGTTTCGAGCACCGCCGCCACGCCGGACCCGTTGTCGTTGATGCCCGGGCCGCCACGCGGGCCGTCGAGATGCGCGCCGACCATCACCACCTCGTGCGGCGAGCCGGTCTTGGTCTGCGCCAGCACGTTTCGCGAGGTGATCTTGACGTTCTCGGCGTCCAGCACCAGGCGCACCGGCGCGGTCGCGTAACCCAGCGCGGCGCCCCCGTAAGCACCGACGACCGCGACCGGCACGGTCAGCTGGTTGTAATAACCGGGACCGAACAACGTGGGCGGGGCGCCCGCGCCAGTGGGCTGGCTGACCACGATCAGGGCTACGGCGCCCTTGGCCAGCGCGCTGTTCTGCTTGTCGACCACCGAGCAGCGACTGTCGTCGACGACGACGATCGAACCCGGGGGTATGACGGGCGGGTAATCGCCGGCGGTGCAGCCCGCCGGCCGGTTGGGGCGGATCGGCGTGCCGGTGAGGCCGCCGGGTGGTGTCCGGACCAGCAACGAAGCCTGGTCGACCGGATAAGTGCGGCCGGCAATCGTTAGCGTCGGCTTACCCGGGGATATGGTGGACAACCGGTCGAATTGCGGCGTCATCACGTCGAAACCCCTGCTGCGCAACGCTTTTGCCACGTAGTCGACGCTGGCGTCGTAGCCCGGTGTGCCCGCTGCCCGGTTTCCCCCGTTCGCATTGGCGATGTCCTGCAGCGCGCGCAGGTGCGCCAGCATCCGGTCCGCGGTCACCTTTCCGGCCAATCCGTGGCCGAGGTCGGGCGCGGCGGCGAGCGGCCTTGGCCGCTCCGGACCTAGAGCGCAGCCCGCCAACAGTCCTGTCAGCAACAGCAAGGTTGCGGCCAGCCGGCGGATCATTTTTTGGCGAGCACGTGGCGCGTGCGATCGTCCATGACCGGAATACCGTTGCGACCGCCGAGGTCCTGCGCGTAGAGCGCGATCGCGTAGGCGACGCCCCCGCCGTTGATGCCCAGCGAGGTCCGGTCGATGTGGTCGAGAGTGTCGGTCTTCTTGTGATAGTTGGGGTCGAACGGCTCGTTGGCGTTCCCGCCCCACAGCTTGGCCTGCTCGTCGGTTTTCTTGCCCTCCGCGCCCGAGAACAGCCCGCCCGCCGGGATGCCCGCCAGGGTGAATCCGTCGTAGTCGGAGCGACCGTCGAACGAGGTGTCCTGCGCGGTCTTGCCTGCCGACTTCAGGCAGGCGACCAGCGTGCGCTCGATACCGGCCGAACCCTCGGGTACCACTGGCTGGCCGCGGGTGTCCGCGGGCAACGATTGGTCTCCGTCGTAGGTGAAATAGCCGGGATTGGGCGACGCCAGCATGTCGAAGTTGAGGTACAGCGCAATGTCCTTCAGCGCGTCCAGGTCCAGCGACTCAACGTAATTCCGCGACCCGATCAGTCCGAGCTCCTCTGCCCCCCAGAAGCCGAACCGTACCGCGTTGCGCACGTTCGGCGAGTTCCCCAGCTGCACAGCGGTTTCCAGTACCGCGGCCACCCCGGAGCCGTTGTCGTTGATGCCCGGCCCTTCCGGCACGCTGTCCAGGTGCGCGCCGGCCATCACGACGTCGGTGGTCGACCCCGTCTTGGTCTGCGCGATGATGTTGCGCGCTTTGACGCTTTGGGTGCTCGCATTGAGCTTGATGGTCGCTTGGCCGGGCTGCCCGCGCAGTAGCAAGCCGGTGGACTTCGTGACGCCCACCGCCGGGATCTTGACGTCGGTGTCCGCCCCCAGGGTGCCGCCCATCTGCTGCTCGTCGACGTTGTCGACGACGATCATGGCCACGGCGCCCCGCTGCGCCGCGGCGTCTTCCTTCTTGGCGAATGGGCAGTTGCCACGGTCCAGAAGCACCACCGCGCCCTGCGCCGACAGCCCGTCGTAGTCCGAGGGGTTGCATCCCGAGGTCTCGCCGCCCGGCACGGACACCAGCCGCCCGCTCACCCCGTCCGGGGGCGTGCCGGGGCTGTATTCCAGCGCCCGCGCGTCGAAATTCTTACCGCCGAGGGTCACCGACCCCTTTTCGGCGTGAAACACCCGGGTGGAGAATTCGGGCGTCTGCACGTCAAAACCTTTGCTGCGCAACGTGTTGACGACATAGTCGATGCTGGCTTCATACCCGGGGGTGCCCACCGCCCGGGTGCCGTTGTTCGCGTTGGCGATGTCCTGGAGTTTGGACAGATGCGCCATCATCGCATCAGTGGTCACCCGGTTGCGCAACGCGGTGGCGAAGTCGGCCGCGGCCGGGTTGGCCGGCTGTTGCGAATTCGGCGGCCGATGGGAGCAGCCGGCCGCGAATACGGTGAGGGCGACCACGACGAGCACCACCGGGGTCACCTTTGATTTTTTCACCATCGCGCCCCAGGTTAGACCAGGTTAGATCGTGGCCGGTCAAAGTCAGACATACAGGCCGGTGAATGGCGCAAAAGGGATGTTGCGCACCACAAACCACGCCAACACCAACGACAGCGTCACCGCCGCAGACCAGCGATGGCGTTGCCAGCTCGCGATCCGCCGGCCCGTCAGCCGACCGTAGGTCCAGGCCCCGTATGCCCATATCAACAGCACCACCGCCACGAGCCCCAGCGCGTTGAACCGCGCGGCCCCCAGCAGGTCGCCGTGCATGAGGGAGTACAACATCCGTAAACTGCCACACCCAGGGCAGTCGATACCCAGGAGCGCCTTGGTAGGGCATACCGGCAGCGGACCGTGCGGGGTGGTCGGGTCACCCACCCAAATGGCCGCGCACACCAACGTCGCGGACGCAGCCACCGCCAGAGGCGCGCGCAGGCGCAGCGGCGCGGACGCCGGGCGGGTCACCATTGCGAACCCGGCTCAGAACATCGCGGCACGCATTGCCGCGTTCGAATTGTCACCGCTCTTGGTCGCGTAATAGATGGATATGGGGATGCCGATGAGGCCGAGGACAGCCGAAATGATCACCCACGTCCTGGCACGGGCTGACGCCTTCTGCGCCTCCGCGTAACGCCCTTGCGCCTACAGTCCGTTGACTTGAGCGGAAAAGACGATCGCGACAATCCCGGGGATTAGGCAGCAGAACAACGTCACCAAGATGGACCACACCAGGTAGTTCTTCGGCGCCTGCGCCGCGGGCGGCTGCGGCGGGTATCCGGGAGGGGGAGGAGGGGGCGGCTGAGCAGTCATGCGGTTCTCCAGTCCAGAGACGTTAACTGGCCTAAAACGGTGCTTAACCATACCCGACGGACATCGCGACGGCACCACCAATGCGAAAATCTCGCTGCATGCCAACGGGTATCGGGCTGATTCCGCACCACACGAATATCCCTGGATGGTTGAAATCGACCGGCTGGATTGTATTTTCAATATCTATGCGGCACCGGTCATCGGGGCCTGCCTGACCGTTAGGGAGTCAGAGAATGTCTCATCTCGCCAATGCGTTGCGAGCCGCAACGGCTACAGCGCTGATGGGCAGCTTTGCCTGGCTCGCTAGTGGCACCGCGACGGCGGATCCCGATCCCGATCCCGGTACCGGAAACTCAGCGGATGTCAACACGCTCGCGGCCAACCTGTCGAAGGGATACGGCCTCAACAACTGCACCGCCCAGCCGATCACGGGTGGCCAACTGGCCGCGCTCATTTGCGGACAAAGCCCCGACCCCAAGGGGCCGGTCCAAGCTAAATACTTCCTCTTCGGCAAGAGCGATGATTTGGCTACCTGGTTCAAAAACAGCGTCAAAGACGACGTGCTGGCCAACTGCGGGGACAGCAGCACCAAAGGGCCTGCCCCGTGGCACCAGGGCAGCAACGCCACCACCAACGGCGGGCAAATGGTCTGTGGGACCTACCAGGATGGCGCCGAAATCATTTGGACCACAGACGCCAAGAACATATTGAGCTACATTCGCGGGTCCAATGACGACGTCACCGCGCTCTACAAGTGGTGGCAGTCCAACGGCTGACTTCCTCAATGACTCTCGTTCGGCTACAACCGGCGTGAAATCAACTCGGCCACCGCGCGCATCCCGGCGCCGTTGGGATGCAGCGGGGCGGGCCGACCCGGTAGCGGCACACCGGTTCTCACCGACTTGACCGTCCAAGGCTGGGCCGACCAGGCGTGGTGCTGCCGGCTGGCCGCCGCCGCGCCGACGACCTCGCAGCCCGTCGCCGCGGCCGCGTCGGCCGTGAGTCGTTCGAGGGTGGCGGCCACGTGCCGGCCCAGATCGGCGTCCGCCGCCGACAGCGGGGGCGCCGGCGCGCCCGCGGGCGGCAGCACCGTCAGGTAGTCGACGAAGAACACCCGGGCGTGGGGGGCGCGCTGGCGCAGCGCCCGACCGACCGCGCATAGCGAGTCGAAGACGTCGTCCAGGGCTCGGTCACGCGCCTCACGGTCCAGCAGTTCGCCGATGCGCCGGCCGAGCAGCGGCAGGTGGCGCGCGGCCCGCGGCAGCGAGGCGGCCATCAACAGCGGAATGTATCCGACGTCGTTGCCGCCGACGGTGACCGTGACCAACGTCTCCGAGCCGTCTAGCGCAGCGATTTGGGGTGGCGCGCCGCGCTGGCGATCGGCGAGCACGTGGGCGGTGGTGGCGCCGGAAAAAGTGACGTCCACCAGTTCGAGGCTTAGTCGTTCGGCGACCAGATGCGGATAGTTGCGGGCGGATCGCCCTGCCGCCCAGGGCGCGCCAGCCGCGCGGGGCCGGATACCGGGGCCAGCGGCCATCGAACTGCCCAGTGCCACATACCGTTTCATCGTGGCGGGCTGGATGCCTGCGCCCAGAAGCGTTTCGGGATCCGCCCGGCCCGGCGAGCCAGGTAGCCGGCGGTGACGGCGGCGGCCATCGCGGTGGCCATCGCCGGCGGATCGGCGGCCCGGGTGACTGCAGTGGCCAATAGCACTGCATCGCAACCCAATTCCATCGCCAGTGCGGCGTCGCTAGCGGTACCGATGCCGGCGTCGAGCACCACCGGTACGCCCGCCTGGGCCACGATCATCTCGATATTGTGTGGGTTGATGATGCCCAGGCCCGTACCGATCGGCGAGCCGAGCGGCATCACCGCCACGCAACCGGTGTCCTCCAGCCGACGGGCCAGCACCGGGTCGTCGTTGGTGTAGGGCAGGACCACGAACCCGTCGTCGACCAATTGCTCTGCCGCCCGAACCAATTCGACGGCATCGGGCAACAGGGTCCGCTCGTCGGCAATCACCTCCAGCTTGATCCAGTTGGTGTTCAGCGCCTCGCGGGCTAGCTGCGCGGTCAGTACCGCCTCGGCCGCGCTTCGGCAGCCCGCGGTGTTGGGCAGCGGCGTGATGCCCAGCCGGTTGAGCAGGTCGAGCATCCCGGTGCCGCCCTCGGCGTCGACCCGGCGCATCGCGACGGTGGTCAGTTCGGTGCCCGACGCGATCAGCGCCTCTTCCAGCACCGCCAGGTTGGTGGCTCCGCCGGTGCCCATGATGAGCCGCGAGGCGAAGCTGCGGTCGCCGATAGTGAGTTTCGCGTCAACCACCTTGCACCGCCGTCACCACCTCGAGTCGCGCACCGTCGAAAAGCTCTGTTGTCCAGTGCGATCGGGGAAGCACGGACAAGTCCAGTGCCACCGCGATGCCCCGGTCCGGAAAACCTAACGACGCCAGCAGGGCGGCGACGGTGGTCTGCTCATCCACCTCGACCTGTTTCTCGTTGACAACCACGATCATCAGTACGCTCCGACCGGGAGAAGTTCGGACACAATCTGTTCGGCCGTCCAGGGCGCCAACAGAAAGCCGGATCGCCCGTGGCCGGCGGCGACCAGGGTACGTTCGTCCAGGCGTTGCACGAGCGGTAGGTTGTCGGGTGTCATCGGGCGCAGCCCGGCGGCGCACTCAGCCAGCTCGTACTCACCCAGCGCCGGCAGCACCGCGCACGCGTCGTCGAGCAGGTCACGCACTCCCGAGACCACCGGGGCGGTGTCGCGGCCGTGTTCGTACTGGGTGGCACCGACGACGACCCCGTCCGCGCGCGGGACCAAGTACACCTGCCGCCCATGCACTCGCGCACGAATCACCCTCTGCGGCAGCGGCATACAACCCTTTCGCCAGCGCAGCCGCAGCACCTCGCCCTTCACCGGACGCACGGGCAGGCCAGGCCACAGTGCGGGGGCGTCAATGCCGTTGGCGATCACCACCGCGTCGCCCTCGACGCGGGATAGGTCGTTCACCGTTGCCGCCCAATGGATTCCGAGCCGCTCGCAGTCCGCGGACAGCGCGTCGAGCACCGCGCGGTTGTCCACCGCCAGCTCGGTGGGCGCCCGAAAGCCGTGCCGGATGCCCCGTGCCAACAGGGGTTCGACGTCACGGGCGGCCGACTCCCAGACCACCGCGTGTCCCTGCGCGGACAACCAGTCCGCAACGGTACGCAGATCGGCGACGTCGGCCCGGTCGACGGCCACCACCAGCGACTCGCGCGCGGTGACCACCTGCGGCGGCAGCCCGTCCAGAAACCCGCCCTCGCGCCACAGCCGCAGGGACTCGATGCCCAGCCGCAACAACCGTTCCTCGCCGGGCCAGCCTTCGCTGTGCGGGGCCAGCATGCCGCCGGCGACCCAGGACGCGCCCCGCTCGCCGGTGCGGTGCACCCGCACGGACCATCCGGCTTGCGCCGCCCGGCGCGCCACCGACAGCCCGATGACACCGCCGCCAATAACGGCTAAAGACTGCATCCTCTGCTCCCTTCGCCGGCATGACCCGGATCAGGTTCGACGGTAAGGGCAGGCGCGCCCACTCTCAGTCCCCGCTCGCTAGGACTCCCGTGCTCTACAAACTCTTCGGAGTCCACGCTAGCGCGATAACGTCGGGATGTGCACCAGCCTGGTTCCCGACTCGCCACCCTTCTCACCAAGACAAGGCTCTATCTGTGCACCGACGCGCGGCGCGAGCGGGGCGACTTGGCGCAGTTCGCCGAGGCCGCGCTGGCAGGCGGAGTGGACATCATCCAGCTGCGCGACAAGGGTTCGGCCGGTGAGCAGCGGTTCGGCCCGCTCGAGGCACGCGACGAGCTGGCCGCATGCGAGATCCTCGCCGACGCGGCCCGCCGGCACGGCGCCCTGTTTGCGGTCAACGACCGCGCCGACATCGCCCGGGTGGCGGGCGCCGACGTGCTGCACCTGGGTCAAGGCGATCTGCCGCTGGATGCGGCGCGCGAGATCGTCGGGCCGGCCACGCTGATCGGGCTGTCCACCCACGACGCCGCGCAGGCGGCCTTGGCCGCCAAGAGGGTCGCCGCGGGTGCCGCCGACTATTTCTGCGTCGGTCCCTGCTGGCCCACCCCGACCAAGCCGGGCCGCGCGGCGCCGGGCCTGCAGCTGGTACGCGCCGTCTCTCAATTCGGGGCCGAACTCGATGGCGACAAACCGTGGTTCGCGATCGGTGGCATCGACGCCCGGCGGCTGCCCGACGTCCTGGCTGCCGGTGCCCGCCGGGTCGTCGTGGTGCGGGCGATCACCGCGGCCGAGGACCCACGGGCCGCGGCCGAACAGCTCAGTTCAGCGCTTGCAGCAGCGAGTTGATCCGGGGACTCAGCTGCGACGGCGCCTGATCCGCGTCACCCGGCATGCACCAGATGAAAACCCCGGCCTCGATCTCCATGGTCCGCGGCAGCCGCAGGCGGCGTTCGTCGCCGTGGCCCAACGGCACGGTCGCCGGGGCCGTGCGCAGCCGTTGCCAGCTGGCCGCGAACCCGGGATGCAGCGGCAGGGCGGCCACTTCGTCCTCACCGACCCAGCGCAGCTCGGCGCTTTCCCGGTTGGGCACGGTGTGCAGCAGCTCAGCGGCATCGGCGACGACCGTGGTGTAGGTCCAATGGGTGCCGCCGATCCCGGCGACTTCCGCGGTGATCACCGTCGCCCGCACCGCAAGCCGTTCGGCCGGCAGCCCGGCCTCTTCGCGCGCTTCGCGGACCGCGGTCTCCTCCGCGGACTCGTGACTGTCCCGGGCGCCCCCCGGTAAAGCCCACGTGTCGCCCTGATGGCTCCACACCGCGCGGTGCTGCAATAGCACCGCGGGGGTTCCGTCGGGCCGCGGAGCCCGCAACAGCAGACCGGCCGCGCCATACCGGCCCCAATAGTGCGCGCCGCTGTCGGACACCACCCATCCGTCCCCGTCGCCATGCACGCGTTCAGGATATGCAGTCCAATTACGTCCGCCTCCCCCCATCCGGCCGAACATGCTCTTAGAATTCGCTTATAGAGTTTGGGGAGATGGCGAAAAGACGCTGAAAGAATGGGGTCCGAGCAGACGTGACGGTTGAGCTGGCGCACCCGTCGACCGAGCCGCTGGGGTCGCGGTCACCGGCCGAACCCGCCCATCCCCGTTGGTGGTTCATCTCCACGACCCCAGGCCGCATCCTGACCATCGGGATCGTGCTGGCATGCCTCGGCGTTGCCAGCGCGTTCGCCACCTCAACGACCATCAATCACCGGCAGCAAGTGCTGAGCACGGTGCTCAACCACACCGAGCCGCTGTCGTTCGCGGCCGGACGCCTGTACACCACGCTGTCGGTGGCCGACGCCGCGGCCGCCACCGCGTTCATCGCCCAAGCGGAACCGCGCGGGGTCCGGCTGCGCTACGAGGAGGCCATCACCGACGCTGCCGTTGCCGTGACGCGGGCGTCGAGCGGGCTGACCGACCAACCGCTGGTGGAATTGCTCGGCCGGATCAACGCCGAACTGGCGGTCTACACCGGGTTGATCGAGGTCGCGCGGACCAACAACCGCGAAGGCAACCCGGTCGGGTCGTCCTACCTGTCGGAGGCATCGGGACTGATGCAATCGACGATCCTGCCCGACGCGAAACTGCTCTACAAGGCGACGTCGGAGCGGGTGGACTCGGAAACCACTGCGTCCACGCAGATCCCGGCTCCGGTGATCCTGGTCGTCTCGGCCACCGTGGTCTTCGGCGCGTTCTCCCATCGCTGGCTGGCCCGGCACACCAGGCGCCGGATCAATCCCGGGCTTGTCGTGGGCGCGCTCGGTATTCTCGTCATGATGGTGTGGGTCGGGACGGCGCTGACCATTTCGACGACCGCCAGCCGCAGCGCCAAGGACACCGCGGCGGACTCACTCAAGATCGTCACCAACGTCGAGATCACCGCCCAGCAGGCGCGAGCCGACGAGACGTTGTCGCTGATCCGGCGCGGCGACGAGGAGATTCGCAAGCAGTCCTTCTATCAGCGCATCGACATGATGCACGAACAGATCGACCGATACATGGCCCGGCCCGATGCCGTCGACAAGGGCGACCTGCAGGGCGCCGACCAGCTGCTGGTCCGCTGGCGGCAGGCCAACGACCGGATCAACTCCTACATCTCGGTCGGCAACTACCGGGCCGCCACCGAGGTTGCGCTGGGCAGCGGTGAGAACGACTCCACCCCCGCCTTCGACAAGCTCGACGAATCGTTGGTCAAGGTCATGGACCAAAGCCGCACCCACCTGCGCAACGACGTCCTCAACGCGCGAAGCGGGCTGTCCGGCGCCCAGATCGGCGGCGTGGTACTCAGCCTGGGCGCCGCCATCGCGGTGGCGCTGGGCCTGTGGCCCCGGCTGAAGGAGTATCGATGAAGATCCGGCCGACCCGCCGGCACGGCATCCGGCGAGCGTGCGCTGTGCTCGCTGTGCTCGCCGCGTCGATCGTGCTGGCAGGGTGCGGCCACACCGAATCCCTGAAGGTGGCGGCGATCCCGACCCTGCCACAGCCCACACCCGTCGGCATGGACCAGATGCCACCGGAGCCCCCGCTGCCCCCGGACGACGCCAGCAGTGACTGCAACCTGACCGCCAGCCTGCGGCCCTTCGGAACGACGGCCGAGGCCGACGCCGCGGTGGCCGACATCCGCGCCCGCGGCAGGCTGATCGTCGGGCTCGACATCGGCAGCAACCTATTCAGCTTTCGCGACCCGATCACCGGCGAGATCACCGGGTTCGACGTCGACATTGCCGGCGAGATCGCTCGTGACATCTTCGGCAGCCCAACCCACGTCGAGTACCGGATCCTGTCAGCCGAGGAGCGCGTCACCGCGCTGCAGAAGTCTGAGGTCGACGTTGTCGTCAAGACCATGACCATCACCTGCGACCGGCGAAAGCTGGTGAATTTCTCCACCGTCTACCTCGACGCCAACCAGCGCATCCTCGCCCCGCGCGACTCGTCGATCGCGAAGGTGGCAGACCTGTCCGGCAAGCGAGTCTGCGTGGCGAGGGGAACCACCTCGCTGCACCGGATCCGGCAGATCGCGCCGCCGCCACTCATCGTGTCGGTGGTGAACTGGGCCGACTGCCTGGTGGCAATGCAGCAACGTGAGATCGACGCCGTCAGCACCGACGACTCGATACTGGCCGGGCTGGTCGAAGAAGACCCTTATTTGCACATCGTCGGGCCCAATATGGCCAGCCAGCCTTACGGCGTCGGGGTCAACCTCAACAACCCCGGGCTGGTCAGGTTCGTCAACGGCACGCTGGAGCGCATCCGCCGGGACGGTACGTGGAACACGTTGTACCGCAAGTGGTTGACGGTGCTCGGCCCAGCGCCCGCCCCGCCGATGCCGAGGTATCTGGACTGATGGCCGAACACCTCGAACCTGCCTCCGACGACTCCGGAGACATGGGCCCCGCCACCCAGCGGGCCGACCCACCGTCGGGCGCGACGGGAGTGCGCCTGCAGTCCACCGAGGCGGTCTTCCGGCCCGATTTCGACGACGACGACGACTTTCCGCACATCTCCATCCCCAGCGCGGATGCCGAGCCGCAAGACCGCATGACGCCGGCCACGCGGGTGCTCCCGCCGGTCAGGCAGCTCGGCGGCGGCCTCGTGGAGATTCCACGCGTGCCGGACACCGACCCGCTCGAAGCGCTGATGACCAATCCGGTGGTGCCGGAGTCCAAGCGGTTCTGCTGGAACTGCGGACGGCCGGTCGGGCGGTCTGACCCGGAGGGCAAAGGCTCGGAGGGCAAAGAGACGGAAGGCAAAGAGACGGAAGGCAAAGGGGCTGAAGGTTCCAAGGAGGGCTGGTGCCCGTATTGCGGCAGTCCGTACACGTTCCTGCCCCAACTGCGTGCCGGAGACATCGTCGCCGGCCAGTACGAGGTCAAGGGCTGCATCGCGCACGGTGGTCTGGGCTGGGTCTATCTGGCGGTCGACCACAACGTCAACGACCGCCCGGTGGTGCTCAAAGGCCTGGTGCACTCCGGTGACGCCGAGGCGCAGGCGATCGCGATGGCCGAGCGGCAGTTCCTCGCCGAGGTGGTGCACCCGCAGATCGTGCAGATCTTCAACTTCGTCGAGCACACCGACCGGCATGGGGATCCGGTCGGCTACATCGTCATGGAGTACATCGGCGGGCAATCGCTGAAGCGAAGCTCCAAAAAGGGCGTCAGGAAAGGCGGAGCCGAGAAGTTGCCGGTCGCCGAGGCGATCGCCTACCTGCTGGAAATCCTGCCCGCGCTGAGCTATCTGCATTCCATCGGCCTGGTCTACAACGACCTGAAGCCGGAGAACATCATGCTCACCGAAGAACAGCTCAAGCTGATCGACCTGGGCGCGGTGTCGCGCGTCAATTCCTTCGGCTACCTCTACGGCACACCCGGCTACCAGGCGCCGGAAATCGTCCGGACCGGCCCGACGGTGGCCACCGACATCTACACCGTGGGGCGCACGCTCGCCGCGCTCACGTTGAACCTGCGCACCCGCAATGGGCGCTACGTGGACGGGTTGCCCGAAGACGATCCGGTGCTGGCCACCTACGACTCTTTCGGCCGTCTGCTGCGCCGCGCGATCGACCCCGACCCGCGGCGACGGTTCACCTCCGCCGACGAGATATCCGCGCAGTTGATGGGCGTGCTGCGCGAGGTGGTCGCCCAGGACACCGAGGTACCGCGGCCCGGGCTGTCGACGCTGTTCAGCCCAAGCCGATCGACCTTCGGGGTGGACCTGCTGGTCGCGCACACTGACGTGTACCTGGACGGCCAGGTGCACTCGGAAAAGCTGACCGGCAGGGAAATCGTCACCGCACTGTCGGTGCCGCTGGTCGATCAGGCCGACGTCGCCGCCCCCGTGCTGCAGGCGACGGTGCTCTCCCAGCCGGTGCAGACGCTGGACTCCCTGCGCGCGGCCCGCCACGGCACCCTGGACGCCAAGGGCGTCGACTTGTCCGAGTCGGCCGAGCTGCCGCTGATGGAAGTCCGCGCCCTGCTGGACCTGGGCGATGTGGCCAAGGCCAGCCGCAAACTCGACGACCTGGCCGAGCGGGTCGGCTGGAGATGGCGGTTGGTCTGGTACAAGGCCGTCGCCGAGCTGCTCACCGGCGACTACGACTCGGCCATCAAACATTTCACCGAGGTGCTGGACACCTTTCCCGGCGAGCTGGCACCGAAACTGGCGCTTGCCGCGACCGCCGAACTGGCCGGCGAGAGCGACGAGCAGAAGTTCTACCAGACGGTGTGGCGAACCAACGACGGCGTGATCTCGGCGGCCTTCGGGCTGGCCAGATCGCAGTCGGCCGGAGGCGATCGAACCGGCGCGGTGCGCACGCTCGACGAAGTGCCCCCTACCTCGCGCCATTTCACCACCGCGCGCCTGACCAGTGCGGTGACCCTGCTCTCCGGCCGCTCAACGAGCGAGATCACCGAGGAGCAGATCCGGGACGCCGCCCGGCGAGTGGAGGCGCTGCCGCCGACCGAACCCCGCGTGCTGCAGATCCGCGCCCTAGTGCTGGGTGGCGCGATGGACTGGCTGGAGGCCAACCACGAGGCCAGCACCAACCACATCCTCGGGTTCCCGTTCACCAAACACGGACTGCGGCTGGGCGTGGAGGCCTCGCTGCGCACCCTGGCCCGGGTAGCGCCCACCCAACGGCACCGCTACACCCTGGTGGACATGGCCAACACGGTGCGGCCCACCAGCACGTTCTAGGCTTTGCGCTTTCGCGCTGGCTGCATCGAGTGTGCGTACAGGGCGGAAAAATCGCCTAGATCCCGCCCTGCGCGCACACTCGAATCCCTGAACGCACACTCGATGCAGCCAGCGCCGCCCAGACCCGGCGCACGATATCGGCAGGGTGGTCCCCGGCGACGACCCGGACGACGATCCATCCCATCCGCTCCAGCATCTCCAGGCGCCGGATGTCTTTGACGTATTGCCGGCGGTCGATCCGATGATGTTCGCCGTCATATTCGACAGCCACCATGTGCTCCTCCCAACCCAGGTCGAGGTAGGCAACGGGCAGGCCGTCCGCGTCCAGCACCGGTATCTGCGTGCGCGGCCGAGGAAGACCAGCCTCGATGAGCAGAAGCCGCAGGTAGCTCTCCCTGGGAGACTCCGCACCCGGGTCGACCAGCTCGAGCACGGTCTCCAATTGCCGGAGTCCAGGCGCACCGGGATGGCACTTGGCGACACGCAAAACGTTGTCGACCTTGACACTCGCTGCGCGCGCGAGCGCGTCCAACTGGGCGACCGCCGAGCGGATGCTCGCGTGCCGGCCGATGTCGAAGGCGGTGCGTTCTGGCGTGGTGACCGCACGGCCCGCCACGATCTGCGTTTCGCCATCGATCAACAGGTTGCGGCGCGTCAGCACACCCCGCGGCGCGCGGGGGTTGACGTGTATCAGCTCGATCGGGACGTCATCAGCGACCCACTTGGCCCCGTGTAATGCGGCGGCCGCCGCTCCAGCGACCGTCGCTGCGCGGCCGGACCACAGCCAGGCGCCGACGATGCGCTGTTCGAGGGAGGGTTGGATCCGCTTGGGTAGGTAGACATTCGGGAATATGGCGCGATACTGCGTCCGCAATTGATGCCGGCTCAACGCCCTACGGGCCAGTGCCTCGCTCCCGATGAACGGTTCACCCGGATCCACCACGCGGGCAACAATCCCACGTCTGCGGTGGACGTGGTTCCGGGTCTGCACAGGGTGCGGCCCACCAGCACGCTTTAGTTTTTGCGTCGGGTGTGCGTGCAGGGCGGAAAAATCGCCTAGGTATCACCCTGGGCGCACACTGGAAGCCCTGAGCGCACACTCGATGCGGCCGCCGTTCACCGCCTGACCAGGCACGCAAGGAAATCGCAAGGAACCTCAGCCACAGTTAACGCATGGCGGGGGAATCCACGCAGTGGATCAGCACTGCCCGCGTGCTGCGGCGGGCCGGGTTCGGAGTGACCGGTCCCGAGGTCGACGCTGCGCTCACCCGGGACTGGCCGGCCTACGTCGACGCCATGCTGGGTGCCGACCCCGACCTCGACGCGGGCGCGGTCGCCACCCCGATGCCCACCTTCCCGTCGCCGCGCGCCCCGGGTAAAGGCGCGACACAGGCAGCACGCAAGGAGTTCGGCCGCCAGTTGGCCGAGCAAGAGGGCGTGCTGTCGGGCTGGTGGCTGCGGCGCATGGTCGCCGTCGGGCAACCGGTCCACGAAAAGCTGACCCTGTTGTGGCACAACCACTTTGCCACCTCCGCGCAGAAGGTCCGGGCCGCCTCGCACATGGCCGCGCAGAATCAAAAGCTGCGCACCCTTTCGCTGGGAGATTTCCGTACCCTCGCGTACTCGATGCTCACGGACGCAGCGATGCTGCGCTGGCTGGACGGGCAATCCAATACCGCCAAGGCCCCCAACGAAAACCTGGCTCGCGAATTCATGGAGCTGTTCGCGCTCGGCCACGGCAACGGCTACACCGAGGACGACGTACGCGCCGGGGCCCGAGCCCTGACGGGATGGGTCATCGGCACCGACGACAAGACCTCCGTGATTCCCAAACGCCACGACGGCACGGCCAAGACGCTGTTCGGCGTGACCCGCAATTTCGACGCCGCCGGGTTCTGCGACGCCGTACTGGCTCAGCCCAAGTCGGCGCAATACGTCGCGGGACGGTTGTGGCAGCAATTAGCCTCCGACGAACCGCCGTCGCCTCAGGCGCTCGACAGGCTCGTCTCCGCCTACGGTCCGCGTCGCGACCTGCGGGCACTGACCCGCGCGATCCTCACCGACGACGAGTTCACCGGCAGCCGCGCCAACAAGGTCAACACCCCGGTCGAATGGCTGGTCGGAGCGCTGCGCTCGCTGCGGGTGCCGCTGGACCAGCCCGCGCAGCTGAAAATGGCCGAGGCGACGTTGCGGGCACTGGGGCAGCGGCCGTTCTACCCGCCCAGCGTCGGCGGCTGGCCCCTCGGCCAGGTGTGGCTGTCCACCGCCAGCGCCGAGGCCCGGTTGCGCGCCACGAGCCGGATGGCACGCACCGGCGACCTGTCCGGTATCGAGGACGCCGCCCCCGGTGACCGCATCGACGCCGTCGGTTATCTGATCGGCATCGGATCCTGGTCGGACCGGACCGCCAACGCGCTGCGACCGCTGGTGCGCACACCGCCGCAGCTGGTCGCGGCGGCCGTCAACACGCCCGAATACCTGGCGTCATGATGCCCGAAATCAACCGCCGCAGATTCCTGATCGCCAGCGCGGGCGCCGGCGCGGCCGGCCTCCTGTCCGGGACCGTGGCCCTTAGTTGGCCCGACCTGATGCGCGCCGCCCAAGACCGGCCGCTGGCCGAGGGCGCCGGTGTGCTGGTGATCGTCACCCTCTACGGCGGCAACGACGGGATCAACACCCTGATCCCCTACGCCGACAACGCTTATCACGATGCCCGGCCCGAGCTTGCCTATGCCCCCGGCGATGTCCTGCACCTGGACTCCGAGCTTGGACTCAACCCGGGAATGAAGGGCCTGGCCCAACTGTGGGGCCAACGGCGTCTCGCCGTCGTGCGCGGCGTGGGCTATCCCCAGCCCGACCACAGCCACTTCCGGTCGATGGACATCTGGCAGACGGCATCACCGGCCGAGCCCGTCTCCACCGGCTGGATCGGCCGCTGGCTCGACGCCACCGGCGACGATCCCCTGCGCGCGGTCAACATCGGGCCGGTGCTGCCGTCGCTTGCAGTCGGCGAAAAGTACACGGCTGCAGCGCTTTCCCCCAATCAGGCGCAGGCCGAGCGCGCGGACAGGTTCGATACCATCATGGACGCGCTCGGCACCGACGACCCCACCGACACCCCAGCGATGGCAGCGGTGTGCAAGGCCTATCGCGCCGCACGCACCACCAACGCGAGGTTCGTATCGGTCAAATCGACTGCCAACGAGCACAACTCGTTGGCCACCCAGCTGTCCATGGTGGCCAATGCGGTGAAGGCCCGCGTCCCGACGCGGGTGTACACGGCGCAACTGGGCGGATTCGACACGCACGCCAACGAACGCGAAACCCAGCAGCGCCTGCTGCAGACCCTCGACGAAGCCGTGACCCCATTCCTCCAGCAGATGGCCGGCGATCCCTACGGCAAAAACGTCGTGCTGATCACGTATTCGGAATTTGGACGACGGGTGCGCGCCAACGCCTCCCAAGGCACCGACCACGGCACCGCC
Organism: Mycobacterium sp.; assembly: GCF_052144515.1. GTDB lineage: Bacteria > Actinomycetota > Actinomycetes > Mycobacteriales > Mycobacteriaceae > Mycobacterium. The sequence continues at coordinate 31,153 of NZ_JBKQQD010000122.1, forward strand.
GGTCCCGTCTTCGTGGCGGGTGCGCCGGTTAAGGGCGGCTTCTACGGCGACGAACCCAGCCTGAAAAACCTGGACAACGGAGACCTGAAATTCACCACCGACTTTCGCGACGTCTACTACGAGCTGCTGTCGCGCACCGTCGGGACCGATCCCACACCGTCGGTCGGGACCGGCCGTACCAGCCTGGGCTTCCTATAGACCGAGCACATTGATGCAGTCGCGGGCGATGGCCAGCTCTTCGTTGGTCGGGACCACCAGCACGACAACCGCTGAGTCGTCGGCAGAGATCCTGCGGGCACTGCGCCCTTGGGCGAGGTTGCGATCGTCGTCGAGCACGATGCCCAGCTCTTCCATCCCGGCCACCGCATCCCTGCGCACTGCCGTGGCATTCTCGCCGATCCCGGCGGTGAAGCTCACCACGTCGGTGTGTCCCAGCACTGCCAAGTAGGCTCCGATGTACTTGCGCAACCGGTGAATGAACACGTCGTAGGCCAATTTTGCTGCGCTGTCGCCTGATTCGATCATCTGGTGCAGCCGACGGAAATCACGCTCCCCGGCCAGGCCCAACACCCCCGACTTGTGGTTGAGCATGGACTCGATCTCGTCCACGCCCATCTTGGCGGAGCGCCACAGGTAACTGACGACACTGGGGTCTATGTCACCGCTGCGGGTGCCCATCACCAGGCCCTCCAGCGGCGTCAAACCCATCGACGTGTCGACCGGGTGGCCGCCGGCGATCGCCGAAGCCGAGGCACCGTTACCCAGATGCAGCACAATCTGATTCAGGTCCTCCACCGGCGTATCCAGGAACGCCGCGGCCTGCTGGCTGACGTACTGGTGCGAGGTGCCGTGGAATCCGTAGCGCCGGATGCGCCATGCCTCGGCCACCTTCCAGTCGATGGCATAAGTCGCCGCCGCGGGTGGTAAGTCGTGAAAGAATGCCGTGTCGAACACCGCGATGTGTGGAATATCGGGCAGCAACCTGCGCGCCACCTCGATTCCCAGCACCGCTGGCGGGTTGTGCAACGGGGCCAGCGACGATAACTCCTTCAGCTTGGCGATCAGTGCCTCGTCGACGAGTGTGGGCCGGTAGAAGTCGTTGCCGCCGTGCACCAGTCGGTGCCCGACGGCCACCAGGCCACAGCTCTTCAGATGAATTCCGGCCTCGGCCAACTGGTCGAATGCCAAGCGCAGCGCCTCGTCGTGGTCGGCGACCCGGGCGTCGCGTTGCAGATGCCGTTCTCCGGTATCCAATTCCGCCGAGGACGCCTGTTCACCGATCCGCTCTACAATGCCGACTGCGCGCGATGCTCCCGAGTCAGGTTCCACCAGTTGGAATTTCAACGACGACGAGCCGGAGTTGATCACCAGCACAACACCGTTGTCAGCCTTCATAGACGCCCTGCGCCTGGATCGCGGTGATGGCGACGGTGTTGACGATGTCCTCGACCAGCGCCCCCCGGGACAGATCGTTCACCGGCTTGCGCAAGCCCTGCAGCACCGGGCCGATCGCGATCGCTCCGGCGCTGCGCTGCACCGCCTTGTATGTGTTGTTGCCGGTGTTCAGGTCGGGAAAGATCAGCACCGTGGCGCGACCGGCGACCACCGAATCATGCGTCTTGGTGGCCGCGACCAACGGGTCGACCGCGGCGTCGTATTGGATGGGGCCTTCCACCAGCAGGTCGGGCGCCCGGCTGCGCACCAACTCCGTTGCCGCCCTGACTTTGTCGACATCGGCGCCGGCGCCGGAGTCGCCGGTGGAATAGGACAGCATGGCCACCCGCGGCTCGATGCCGAACTGTGCGGCGGTGCGTGCCGAGCTGACCGCGATATCGGCGAGCTGTTCGGCGGTCGGGTCGGGGACGATCGCACAGTCGCCGTACACCAGCACCTGATCCGGCAGGCACATCAAGAAGACGCTGGAAACCGCGGATACTCCCGGCGCGGTCCTGATGATTTCGAACGCCGGCCGGACCGTGTGCGCGGTGGTGTGCGTGGCACCGGACACCATGCCGTCGACGATGCCGTTGTACACCAGCATGGTGCCGAAATACGCTAAATCGTGGATGATCTCGCGGGCCTGCTCGACGGTGACACCCTTGTTCTTGCGCAACTCCGCGTACTGTTCGGCGAACTGGTCGGATAACTCGCTGGTGCGTGGGTCGATCACCGCCGCGTCATCCAGGTCGACACCGAGTTCGGCTGCGCGAAAGCGGATCTCAAGCTCGTCGCCGAGGATGGTCAGATCCGCAATCCCGCGCTGCAGCACCCGCCCAGCCGACTTGAGGATGCGATCGTCGCCGCCTTCAGGAAGCACGATGTGCCTGCGATCCGCTCGAGCCTGCGCACGCAGCCGGTAGGTGAACATCTGCGGTGTGGTCACGGTCGGGATCGGGATGGCAA
>NZ_JBKQQD010000123.1:0-2979 GCF_052144515.1 Mycobacterium sp.
TTGAGGCGTATGCGGTGAGCCATTGCGCCGAGAGGCATGGCGCAACCGACTGCCGCGTTCTTGCCGAGGGTCGGGGTGGCTGTGTGGCCCTCTCCAATAATGGTCAGAGCTTCGTCGGGGGCTGGGGCGCCACCCGCAGTGCTGCCGGTGCCGCAGCGGTGGCCAAGGTAGGGTCAGCGGGGGCAAATGTGGACATCGCTCGCTGCGTCGGCGATCCGGGTCTAATCTCCTCCACTGGGAACTTCTCGTTTGTGGCCACGCAGTAGCCATGCAACGCCTCCTCGTCCCGACCCGCATTTGGAGGGGGTAAGGGGTACCCCTGGGTACCCTTTACCGGGCAGGTTTCGCGCCTTAAACGGCTCAGCGCCCGCTCCCTCTCCGCCGAAATCTGCTGCGGGCCCTATATTTCAGTCATTGGCAGCTTCCCCTGTCGCCTCAAAGACAACGCGACGCCCTATCTCCACGGCGTGGTCGGCAAAGCGTTCGTAAAACCGACCCAGCAGGGTGACATCCACGGCTGCTGCGACGCCATGCTTCCACTCCTTATCCATCAAGACGCTGAATAGCTGTTGGTGAAGTTGATCCATCGCATCGTCCTTCTTGCTGATCTGAGCGGCTTGCTTCGGATCACGCGATAGCACCACGTCCTTGGCACTGTTTCCGAGGTCTACGGCAATCCGTCCCATCTCGGCGAAGTAGCCTTTGACCTCCTCGGGCAGGGCGGGGTTGGGGTGGCGGCGGCGAGCGATTTTCGCGACGTGGAGTGCCAGAGCGCCCATCCGTTCAGCGTCTGCCACGTTCTGGAAGGAACCGAAGACGAGCCGCAGGTCGCCCGCGACGGGTGCTTGCAACGCGAGCAACGCAAAGGCAGCTTCCGCTGCGCGGGTTTGCATGCGGACAAGCTCGTCATGGTCACTGATAACTTGTTCGGCCATGGCCAGGTCCGTCTGTAACAGCGCCTGCGTCGCACGGCCCATCGCCAAGCTGGCGAGGCCGCACATGTTGCTGAGCGTTTCAGTCAGCGAGTCGAGTTGTTCATGGAACGCCGTGCGCATGGCATCACCCTAGAAGGGCATGGACCGAGCGCAGTAGCACTGGTGAACTCGTCATGAACGCAATCTTTCCGGATACTTGAAGAAGTTGCCTTGGCCGGTCCAGGGGAACCAATGTTGATCGCAGGACGATTCACGTTAGGGGGTAACCATGCCGCTATCCGGTTTGCTGACGCGGATCGTGGCCTTCCTCCGAGCGGGCTACCCCGAGGGCGTCCCGACGAACGACTACATTCCCCTCTTGGCGCTACTGCGCCGCCGACTGTCCGACGACGAGGTCTTAGCCGTTGCCACCGAGTTGATGTCCATCGGACACACGCCGGTCGAGGGAACTGACGTGCGGGTTGCGATCACCAAGCTGACCGACGACATGCCCTCGCCTGAAGACACCGAGCGTGTAAAGCGGCGGCTCGTTGCGGCTGGCTGGCCGGTGACAGACCCTCTGGGCTTCCTGGGGTAGACGCTAATGGCAGCGACGAACAGGGGTGATGAACCATCGACGGGAAGCGCCGCTGTTGCCAAGGTCATTCCCCTTACCCGACGTTCTGAGCGCGTCCAGGCCTAACTCTTCGCCAAAATACTGCGCCGCGAGATCGCGACGATGAAGAGGAAAGTGACCAACGCCGAATCGGCGTGGCAACGCCGTTGTGAGTCCGAAGGCTACGTCGATCCTCCGCAGCGTCTGGCGGTGATGCGGGAACGCATTGCCGAAGCGCGAAGAATGCTCAAGGCACTGAATGCTCGGTTCCCCCGCATCACCTAGGCGCCCGCATCACCTAGGCGATGGACATCCATTCCCCAGCAGCTCGTCGATCATTGCCATGCAGAAACCTAAGTGCTGGTCACCGGGCAGGTGCGGGCCTACAGTTGTCCGCCGTGAGTCTTGGGATTCTCGGCTTCGCGCTGTCGGTCGTAGCTTTGCTGTGGAACCTCGCACTGACCTGGCTGAAGTGGCCCCGCATCAGGGTTGAGATCTTCCCCATCCTCGGGGCCGCAGAGACCTACAGACTCATCATCGTCAACCTCGGCTCTGAAGCGATCACGCTTCGCAGCGTTGGGCTAGGTACCCGCACAAGCCCCCACGCTCTTGATTACGCTAGAGATCGCTTCGCGGGCAGGCCCTTGCCCGAGGGCGCTGACCTTCCGGCACGTATTGAAGGGCACGACCTCCGTGTGTGGACTTACAACGAGCAGCTGCTCACTGTGTTCCCAAGGGAAACAATGGTTGTCGGATACGCCGACCGGTACAAGGCGTTTGGCCGGGCACCTCGCGACACTCAAACGCTGCTCAAAACGGTTAGGTCAAAACCGCAGTTCAGAAATCGCGGGGTCGAGCCGACGCCCCAACCCACCCGTAACGCCTGACTGGGAACGGCAATCACCAGGGTCCGGCCACACCCACGCTAACCTGATCCCACGCCCCGCCACACCGTGAATTGCACTGCGCCAGAAGAGCAGGCAGGCCAACCCGGCATGCGAGATCTCGACATCATCGACTCCGACCAGGGCATATTCCGCTTAAAAGGGACGCTTTAATTAGCCTGTGCGACGATGTAAACAGCACCGCGTTTAAGCAGGCCCTGGCGCGCAGTAAGTTAGCGAGACGCCACTTCAACGCACTGTATCGAGTGCCGTAGTCCAATCGGTGGCGATGGCCTCCTGCGCCGCAGCGAGTGGCACTCTGCCTTCGCAGACAAGCTCATGCAGCCTAGATTCGACGCCGTCTTTCGGGTTTGGGGATGCACCGGGTTCGATCCACAGGTTGCGGGGATCGTTCGGGTCCCCGCCAACTTCAAGTGGCACGAGATGGTCGTACTCAACGTCTTTCAGGGAGCCGGTGTACCCGTATGCCGCCGCGTTCTCGCGCTTTTCGATCTCGGTAATGGAAGCAGGCGGCCGGATTGACTTGGTGTAGCCGGTCCTGCAA
>NZ_JBKQQD010000124.1:0-2923 GCF_052144515.1 Mycobacterium sp.
ATGATGACCGGCAAGACGAACGTACGCCCAGTTGATGACCCAGCCGTGACCGATCGCGATAAGCACTAGGCCAAGGATGAAAACGATATAACCCAGAAGTGGACGGTCCTCGCCTAGGCGCTTCCCCAACAACGAGCCAGCAACGCCAGCCAGACCTATCACGAACCACCAAGGGCGTGGTCTGAGGAAACTCAACGAGCTGGTGTCGTCTGCCATTTCTGTTGCCGCTCCTCTCACATGGCCGCATCCTTGGGAACTGCTGGCCGTAACAATACCTCTCACTCAAAGGTTGTAGGAGGCTATGCCCGCCCCGCTAACCGACAGCGGTTATTCCAGTTCGGATGACGAGCATCATTTGCAAAACTCAGTCAGTCTGAGCGATCCGGAAACCCCGGTCCGTAAGCTTGGTGTTATGACGAAGAAGTCCGCCGGGGACGCCCTGGTGGCCGCCGTGGTCGCCGACTTGCGCGAGCAGCACCTCGCGCCCGATGCCCGCGAGACCGAGCTGCTGGAGCGTGCCCGCGCCGCCGCAGACAGGATCGCGGAACTGGAGGCGATCGTGGCCGTCGAGGGGTCGACTTTCACCGACAAGCACGGCATCGTGCGGCCCAGCCCGCTGCTGAGCGAGATCCGGAGTACCACGCTGGTGTTGCACCGCTGCCTGGGCGGTATCCAGATGACGGCGGGCAGGGCGGGCAAATCGGCCATCAAAGTACGGGCGGGTCAGGCCAGTTGGGCCGCCCGCTTGGCCCGCGAGGGCTGACGCTTGGCGAGGGACATTGATCCTGCCGAGGCCAGGTTCCGGCTGCCGGGGGCCTACGCGGCCCTGCTCTCCCAGCAGCGGAAGGCCATCATCTCGATCGACCTGCGGAAGCTTGACTGGGGCCTCTGCGACCCTGCCGCCGTCGCGGCGGACCGCGCAGCCCTTGAAGCCGAGGTGCGGGCACGCCCCCAGAAGTCGGTCCTGCTGTCCCGGCTGCTCGACGGCCAGCCGGTGACGGTGGCGAGGTGCATGCTGACCCTCCCGAAAGATTCGCCGGAATGGCTGTCGGACTCTCGGACCGTGAGGGTCTGGCCGGACGACCTGTTGGAATCGTCGGACGGGCCGGAAGACCAGCACGCGACCATGATGGGTAGCCCCACCGCGTAGGCCACCGCCTGGCGGCGCATGACGGCGCACAACGACGCTGAGTGGCGTACGATCTCGGTAAGGCAAGCGAGCCGAAGTCTGTGCCGCAGTGTGCAGGCCACCGGGCAATCCGAGTGAAGCGCCGGTTGAGCATCCCGCAATGGGAGCCGTGTCCAGATTCCTGCTCACACCATTGCGAGGTAAATTCCATGGCAATTCGCGACCAGTTCGCTCTCGGGACTGCGGTCCCAGGCAACGCCGCGTCCAGCGGCGACGGGGCCAGCGTCGAATCGGCAACCGACCCGAACACCGGTAACCGCAATCCCGACTACGTTGCGCCCCAACCATCCCAGCGGCAAAGCACGGCGGTCGGCGACGAAAGTGCCCATAACGACGTGGCGGCATCCCAGAAAACCAAAGTCGCCGTGTCTACGGTGTCCGATGATTCGAATATCGGTGCCGGTGGCCGCGCACTGGGGGCTTCGTAACATGAGTCTCAGCGCCAGCGAAGCCAGCCGCCAAGCCTCTTTTAGATGGCAACCATCTCAACCGAAGGCCGATCAGTGGCTCACGCTCGCAAACGTTTGCGCTGCAACACAACTGGCCGAAGCCACGATCCGTAAATATACGACTCTCGGCAAGTTGAAGGGTTACCGCGTGGGCGACTCGACTCATCTGCGCTTCCGGCAGGCCGATGTCGACAATTTTATGACCGCGACGCCAGTGAAAGTTGAGGAGGAATAAGCAATGTCAGAGCCAGAATTCACGATCGGGGGCAGGACCCCCGAGCAGATCGAACAGGAAGCAGCCGCACGGGCGGCGGAACAGCAACGCTCTGCCGCAGCCGCAGCCGCACTATCGGGCGATCAGACAGCCTGCGACGCCGCACAATCGGCCTATGATGTTATGCGTCGGGTGCCGCAGCAACAGCGGAACTTCAACGCGCGGGCGGAAGCTCTCGCCGAGGAGCATGCGAAAGCACTTGGTTTCGCTGATCCTGATGTGATCAATCGGTTTGTCGCCGCCGAGAAAGCCAAGTTCGCCGACACGCTCGACGCCCAGATTCCCGGTGCCTGTCGGCAATCCGCCGCCGAGCGCCAGGCCGAGGCCGACCGCAAGCTCGACGCGGTTCGCGCCGGTCTCACACCCAAGAGCAATGATGTCGCTGAACTTATGCGGCAGCAAGCAATCTGGGAGGCTGAGCGCAAAGTCCTTGACAGCAAGGAGAATCTCGGTGTGGCCGCTGCGGCGGCAGCCAAGGCCATCGAAAGTGCGACTGACATCGATGAACTACGGGTCTATGCCCGGGAACTCCCGAAGTATTTCGAGGCGCGGGACTACGAGGACACGGGCTTCATCGACCGGGCGCTGACCGCCAAAGTGCCGGAATACGCTGCCGCACAGCAGGAACAGCGCGAGGAACTGATCAACAAGACGATAACCGACCACACCGCAGGATATTTGGAACGGTGTGCCGCGTCGGGTCAGCCCGCCGACCCTCGCATCTTGGCGAAGCTCGATCCGAGTCGCATCCAGTCGGTGCGCAACATGGGCCGCATGGGATGAATCCCGCTGGCTCACAACTGAATTAGAGACCGCCGTGCCGGTTAGGTTGGCTCATCGGTGCGGGATGTGGCACAGCGACATGGCTCCCGTAGGCCAGTAAACCCCTCTTCCTCAGTCACAGAGGGGCCGTCGCAGCGCCGTAGGGCGTGCCCGGTTTTGCTCGGTTCTCTCCTTCCGAGCGGGCCGGGCACGTTCAACGACAACCGCTTGGGCATCGCTTCGCGAATT
>NZ_JBKQQD010000125.1:0-3915 GCF_052144515.1 Mycobacterium sp.
TAGCGATGTCGTGACATGGCTGGTAGCTCGGCTATGAACGGGTTCGAGTGGCGGTCGGCGGCGTGGCAACAGCATCTCAATCGGGTTATGTTCAGCGGGCAGGGGATTCAGTACCTCGACATCGGGCAAGGTCCGGTCGTTGTGCTGGTGCACGGGTTGGCCTCGGCGTGGCCGGTATGGTTCCGAAATATTTCGGAGCTTGCGGCCGAGCATCGCGTCATCGCGGTCGACCTGCCCGGCTTCGGCGGCTCAGATAATTTCGGTGGCTGTGTCGAAATCGATCACTACGTCGATGCGCTGATCCGGTTGCTAGACCGGCTTGAGGTCCGGCGGGTAAAGATGATCGGTCATTCGCTGGGCGGGATCATCGCTGGGCAGTTCGCTGCTCAACATCCTTCGCGCACTGAGGCTTTGGTGCTCGTGGCCACCGGCGTGTCGCCCCGTCGCCAGCAGGTTCTCCTGTTACGCGGCCTCGCCGCGAGCATCGTGCTGCTCAACCGTGGTCGGCTGCCGCTTTTCGGCGTGACGGTGCGCGCAGCGATGGCCGCGGCGCCACTGCGGCGATTTCTGCTCCGTCCGATAATCCATGATCCGGCTGCGGTATCCCGTGAGTTGGCCACGGACATGATGACCAGCGCCGGTAACTCCCCGGGCGCGACTGCCGCCCTCAAGGCCGCGCTTCGTGCGGTCCGACAGCAGGATTTGCGGGCCGTCGTGTGTCCCACCCTGATCGTGGGCGGTGCCTGTGATCGTATGGCGCCGGCGGCGTCGCTTGACCAGCTGGCCAGCGTGATCGTCGGCGCGCGCAAAGAGGTGATGGCCGACGCGGGGCATCATCCGATGTTCGAGCGGCCCGAAGCGTTCAACGCCCTCGTGCATGGCTTCTTCCAGGACGTTCGCCGGTCTCATGAACAGAAGCGTGATGCCGTTTTCTAGCCCCCGTTGGAACCTCTCCGGCGATCCGGACGCCGGCTGGAAAGCGGTCGACTGGTCCGCCCACACCCATCAAGCCACCGTGCGTGGGCGACGCATCAGCTACGCCGACATTGGCAGTGGGCCCGTGGCCGTTCTGGTGCACGGCCAGGGCGGGTCGTGGCAGTGGTGGCTGCGAGTGCTGCCCGCCGTGTCCGCGCATCGCCGGGTCATCGCCGTGGACCTACCCGGATTTGGCGGCTCGGATCCGATCGCCACGGGTGACGTGTTCAGCGAGCATGTCGCGACGATCATCGGCCTGCTGGATCACCTCGGGCTCGCGGACGCGATCATCGCGGGTCACTCGATGGGCGGTCTGGTTGCGCTGCAGGTCGCCTGCGACCATCCGGATCGAGTGGCGGGGCTAATGCTGATCGATGCCGGCGGCGCCAACATCGGCGCTCGGCGGCTTGCGCTGATCGTGACCGGACTGCGGGCCTTCAGGCGCATTTTCGCGATTCCGTGGGTCCCGCGTGTTGTGGCGCGGGCGCGCTACCTACGGTCTGCGTTGATGGCGCTCGCCATGCACGACCCGGGCACACTGTCAACGTCGTTGGCAATGGAGATCCTCCCCCGTATGGCCGCGCCGGGATTCGTGCAGTCCCTGCACGCTGCGGCGATTGCGGTGAACCAGGTGACCCCAGAGGCGGTCACCTGCCCGTCACTGATTCTTTGGGGTGTCCGCGACCGGATCCTCCCGGTGTCCACCGGTCACGTGTTGGCGTCCAAGATTCCGGATGCGCGTTTTGTGCCGCTGGAAAACGTGGGTCACTGCGTGATGGTAGAGGCCGCTGACCAGTTCAGCCAGCTCCTCATCGATTTCACGCAACACCCCTGAACGGTCGGCCCGGCTGGCGGTTGGCACCAAACAGGGTGCAGCTCGCTATCGCCGATCGCCAATTATTTTGAGTTCCGTGGTCCCTCGGGACGCCCGCGCATGCGGGAAAATCGGGTGCGGTCGCTCGCCGAGGTCGGTGTTTCTTGGCGCAGTGAGCCCGTTTTTGAGTTTGATCCAGGGAGCCGATGGTGGGGCTGCGCATTGTCGCTACGATCAAGAGGGTCCGTCTCTCTTCCATCCCTGTTCGGTTCCTGCGGGCGACCGCCTCGTTGAATCGGTTACGCGGGAAGGGTGTTGGTTATGGATGACGTCGACGATGCGGATCTAGTGGTGGAGCGGGTCGCGGCGCTGGATCTGGGCAAGGCCGGTCTGGAGGCGTGTGTGCGGGTGCCGAACCCGCAGGGGCCGGGCAGGCGAATGCAGGAGCTGCGCGGCTACGGCACGACCACCGCACAGCTGTTGGCGATGGTGGGCTGGTTGCGCCACTGGCAGGTGCAGCGGGTGGTGATGGAATCCACCAGCACCTACTGGAAGGGGGTGTACTACCTGCTGGAGGCCGAGGGGTTTGACGCCTGGCTGGTCAACGCCCGCGAGGTCAAGAACGTGCCGGGCCGGGCGAAGACGGATCGGGCCGATGCAGTCTGGCTGGCGAAAGTGGCCGAGCGCGGCATGTGCCGGCCCTCGCTGGTGCAGCCGCCCGAAATCCGCCGACTACGCGACCTCACCCGCTACCGGCGCGCCCTGGTGCAGGACCGCACCCGCGAGCAGCAACGGGTCGAAAAGCTGCTCGAGGACGCCCAGATCAAGATCTCGGCGGTGCTGTCGAACCTGCACGGTGTCACCGGTCGGGCGATGATGGAGGCCCTGATCGCCGGGGAGCGCGATCCGCGTACGCTGGCCGGGCTGGCCAAGGCCAGCGCACGCAAGAAGACCGACCGGCTCGAAGAGGCGCTGCGAGGATTCTTCACCGATCACCACGCGACGATCCTGCAGATGATGCTCGACAACAGCGACCGCATCAGCGCCCAGATCACCGCACTCGACGCGCGGATCGAGGAGGCGATCGGCCCTTTCTCCCGACCGGCGGCCCGGCTCGCTGATATCCCCGGCGTGAGCACCGTTGCCGCTGCCGAGCTGATCGCCGAGATCGGGGTCGACATGACCCGGTTCCCCTCGGCCGCGCATCTGGTGTCATGGGCCAAGTTCTGCCCGCAGATCCACCAGTCGGCCGGTAAGTCCACGAGCAAGGGCCGCGCCAAGGGCAACCCTTGGCTGGCCGGCACCCTGGGCCGCATCGCGTTCGTCAACTCGCGTACCGACACCTTCCTCGGCGCCCGCTACCGGCGCCTGGCCCGACGCCGCGGCAAGCAGAAGGCGCTCGTCGCGACCGGCAATTCGGTACTGACCGTCATCTACCACCTGCTGTCGGACCCCGACGCCAGATTTTGCGACCTCGGCCCCGGCTACTACGAATCCCGCATCAACAAACACCGCCGCGCCCGCGACCTCGCCACCCAACTCCAAGCGCTCACCGGCCAGCACATCGCCATCCGCGACGGCAAAGCGGTCATCACCGACACCGCCGCCTGACCCCAAACCCACAGCAGCACAACATCACCCGGCTCCGCCGGGTTGCCTTCGGCCTGCCCACTCACCATCCGATTTTCGGGTCAGACATAACGGCTATCGATTGCGGGTGCGCGAGGATCAACTGCGAGTCAGCCGCAGACTAATCCAAATGTGACGCAGCTCACACCCTTTCTATTGGATGCGTGTGTGATATCTAGGTACAGCGGCACTAGCCCGGGATTAATATTTAACCCTGGTTAACCCTGGCTATGAGTCGGAGGAACGATCATGCAGGTCGTCTGTCCCGCGCTACCGGCGCTCGAAACTCTGCCTTTCGCTCACGACCGCGACGCGGCATGGCACACGCTCCTGGCGTCCGGCAAAGTCGCGGTGTCCGATGCGGGTGTGTACTTCCTTAGCGCCGCCGATGTCGTCGAAGCGGCGGCCACAAATCCGGAGCTGTTTTCCTCCCAGGGCGCGTTCGATCTGGTGGGAAGCCCGTTTCCCATGGTGCCGATCGCCTTCGATCCGCCAGA
>NZ_JBKQQD010000126.1:0-14934 GCF_052144515.1 Mycobacterium sp.
GACGACGATGCAGAGCGAAGCGATGAGGAGGAGCGGCGCCAAATGATGTGGAGCAGGGACGAGATGGCCGCCCGGGTCGCAGCGGAGTTCGAGGACGGCCAGTACGTCAACCTCGGCATCGGAATGCCCACCTTGATCCCGAACCACATCCCCGAGGGCGTGCATGTCGTGTTGCATTCGGAGAACGGGATCCTCGGCGTCGGGCCGTATCCCAAGCGTGAGGACCTCGACGCCGATCTGATCAACGCGGGTAAGGAGACGGTGACCACCCTGCCCGGTGCCGCGTTCTTCGGCTCCTCGGCCTCATTCGGGATCATCCGCGGCGGCCATCTGGACGTCGCTGTGCTTGGCGCCATGCAGGTTTCGGTCACCGGCGACCTCGCCAACTGGATGATCCCGGGCAAGATGGTCAAGGGCATGGGCGGCGCAATGGATCTTGTGCACGGGGCCCGCAAGGTAATCGTGATGATGGAGCACGCCGCCAAAGACGGCAGCCCGAAGATTCTGGAACGCTGCACGCTGCCGTTGACCGGGGTGGGCTGCGTGAACCGCATCGTCACCGAGCTTGCGGTCATCGATGTCCGCGACGACGGCCTGCACCTGATCGAGACCGCGCCCGGCGTGTCCCTCGAGGAAGTCACCGCGAAAACGCAACCGCCCCTTCTGCTTCAGGACCTGGCGACCAAGTGACGACGGTAGCGGCCGCGCCGTCCTTCGCCGACGAGCATCGCCGGCTGGTGGCGGAGTTGAATGCCAAAGTCGCGGCTGCGGCGCAAGGCGGAAATGAGCGTGCGCGCCAACGTCACGTCAGCCGCGGCAAGCTGCTGCCGCGCGAACGGGTGGACCGCCTGCTCGATCCGGGCAGTCCGTTCCTGGAGCTGGCTCCGCTGGCGGCCGGCGGCATGTACGGCGACGAGTCTCCCGGCGCCGGGATCATCACCGGGATCGGGCGGGTGTCGGGACGCGAATGCGTGATCGTCGCCAATGATGCGACGGTCAAGGGCGGCACCTATTACCCGATGACGGTCAAGAAGCACCTGCGCGCCCAGGAGATTGCGCTGCAGAATCGGCTGCCGTGCATCTACCTTGTCGACTCGGGCGGCGCCTTCCTGCCGCGCCAGGACGAGGTGTTTCCGGACCGCGAACATTTCGGGCGGATCTTCTACAACCAGGCGACCATGAGCGCCCAGGGCATCCCGCAAGTCGCGGCGGTACTCGGCTCGTGCACGGCGGGCGGCGCGTATGTGCCGGCGATGAGCGACGAGGCGGTGATCGTCCGCGAGCAGGGCACGATCTTTCTCGGCGGCCCACCGCTGGTCAAGGCCGCCACCGGCGAGATCGTCACGGCCGAGGAGCTCGGCGGCGGCGACCTGCACTCGCGGGTCTCCGGTGTCACCGACCATCTCGCCGACGACGACGAGCACGCACTGCGGATCGTCCGTTCGATCGCGGCCACCTTCGGACCGCGCGAGCCGGCGCAGTGGGAGGTGCTCCGTCCGGTCGAGCCCAAGCACGCCCAGAGCGAGCTCTACGACGCCGTGCCCCCGGACCCGAGGGTGCCCTACGACGTGCACGAGGTCATCGTGCGACTGGTCGACGGCGGCGAATTCAGCGAGTTCAAGACCAACTACGGCAAGACGCTGGTAACCGCATTCGCGCGCATCCACGGCCATCCCGTGGGGATCGTCGCCAACAACGGTGTGCTGTTCAGCGAATCCGCTCTCAAGGGAGCGCATTTCATCGAGCTGTGCGATAAGCGCAAGATCCCGCTGCTGTTCCTGCAGAACATCGCCGGCTTCATGGTCGGCCGCGACTACGAGGCCGGCGGCATCGCCAAACACGGCGCCAAAATGGTCACCGCCGTGGCCTGTGCTCGCGTGCCCAAGCTGACCGTCGTGATCGGCGGATCCTATGGCGCGGGCAACTATTCGATGTGCGGTAGGGCGTATTCTCCGCGTTTTCTGTGGATGTGGCCCAACGCCCGGATCTCGGTGATGGGCGGCGAACAGGCGGCTTCGGTGCTGGCCACCGTCCGGGGCGAACAGCTCGCCGCGGATGGCAAACCGTGGTCGGCCGACGAGGAGGAAGCGTTCAAGACGCCCATCCGCGAGCAGTACGAAGACCAGGGCAACCCCTACTACTCGACCGCCCGGCTGTGGGACGACGGGATCATTGACCCGGCCGACACCAGAATTGTTGTGGGACTTGGACTTTCGGTGTGTGCCCACGCGCCCCTGGAACCGGTCTCCTACGGCGTGTTCCGGATGTGAGTGGGATGTTCGAGACGGTGTTGGTTGCCAACCGCGGCGAGATCGCGGTGCGGGTGATCCGGACCTTGCGGCGGCTGGGCATCAAGTCCGTCGCCGTGTACAGCGACGCCGACGTCGGTGCGCGGCATGTTCTCGAGGCGGACGAAGCGGTGCGGCTGGGGCCGGCCGCGGCGCGGGAGAGCTACCTCGACATCGCGCGCGTACTCGACGCCGCGACGCGCACCGGAGCTCAGGCGATCCATCCTGGCTATGGGTTTCTCTCCGAGAACGCCCATTTCGCCGCCGCATGCGAGCGCGCAGGGGTGGTGTTCCTGGGCCCGCCGGCACACGCGATCGAGGTGATGGGCGACAAGATCACCGCCAAGAACGCGGTCGCCGCCTTTGACGTGCCGGTGGTACCCGGGGCGGCTAAGCCGGGGCTGAGCGATGACGACCTGGTGACCGCGGCCGACGACGTCGGCTACCCGGTGCTGATCAAGCCATCGGCAGGCGGCGGCGGCAAGGGCATGCATCTGGTGGAAGATCCGGCACGGATACGCGAGGCGCTGGTAACCGCTCGTCGGGAAGCTGCCTCGGCGTTCGGCGACGACACCCTGTTCCTGGAACGATTTGTGCTGCGGCCCAGACATATCGAGGTGCAGGTGCTTGCCGATGCGCACGGCAACATGGTGCATCTCGGCGAGCGCGAGTGCAGTCTGCAGCGGCGCCATCAAAAGGTCATCGAGGAGGCGCCGTCGGCCCTGCTGGACGCCGACACGCGCGCGCGGATCGGAACGGCGGCGTGCAACACCGCCCGCAGCGTGGATTACGTCGGCGCCGGCACGGTCGAGTTCATCGTCTCCGCCGAGCGGCCCGACGAGTTCTTCTTCATGGAGATGAACACCCGCCTGCAGGTGGAACATCCGGTCACCGAGGCGGTTACCGGGCTGGACCTCGTCGAGTGGCAACTGCGCGTGGGTGCCGGCGAGAAGCTGGCTTTCGCCCAGAACGACATCGAGCTAAACGGGCACGCAATCGAGGCGCGCGTCTATGCGGAGGATCCCGCGCGGGGATTTCTGCCCACCGGCGGACGGGTGTTGCAGGTGGTCGAGCCGTCCGGCGATGGTGTGCGGGTGGATTCGTCGCTGCTGGCGGACACCGTGGTCGGTAGCGATTATGACCCGATGCTGAGCAAGGTCATCGCGCACGGGGCCGACCGTGAGGAGGCGCTGGCGCGGCTGGACCGGGCGCTTGCGCAAACCGCGGTCCTCGGGGTTCAGACCAACGTCGAGTTCCTGCGTTTTCTCCTCGCGGATGAGCGCGTCCGTGCCGGCGACTTGGACACCGCGTTGCTCGAAGAGCGGCTGCCCGACTTCGCGCCGCTGCCGGCGCCCGACGACGTGCTCGCAGCCGGTGGTCTCTACCGTCAGTGGGCACTGGCGCGTCACGCGCGCGGCGACCTGTGGGCCTCGCCGACGGGATGGCGCGTCGGCGGCGGGGTGGCGCCGGTGCGCACCGAGCTACGCACCCCGCTGCGCGCCGAAACGGTGTCGGTATGGGGATCGCCGGATGCGGCTGAGGTGCAGGTCGGTGATGGTGAGATCGGTTCTGCAAGTGCCGAATTCGACGGTGCGCGGATGAGCGTAACGCTGAATGGCCTGCGCCGGGAATATCGATGGGCGGAGGCCGACCGGCACCTGTGGATCGCCGACGAGCTCGGAACCTGGCACCTGCGCGAAGCCGAGGAACAAAAGATTCACCGTGCGGCGGGCGCCAAGCAGGCCGAGGTCGTCAGCCCGATGCCGGGCAACGTGATCGCCGTGCAGGTCAACTCCGGCGCCGAGGTCTCCGAGGGAGACGCGGTGGTGGTCGTTGAGGCGATGAAGATGGAACACTCACTGGCCGCGCCGGTTTCGGGATTGGTGGAATTGCTGGTGGCTGTCGGCGACCAGGTGAAGGTGGATCAGGTACTGGCAAGGATCAAGGATCAAGAATCATGACGACAAGCATCACGGCAGGAACACTGCCCAAGGAATACGAAGACCTCCGCGACACCGTTGCCGATTTCGCACGCACCGTGGTCGCGCCGGTGTCGGCCAAACACGATGAGGAGCACAGTTTCCCGTACGAAGTCGTCGCCAAGATGGGCGAGATGGGACTGTTCGGGCTACCGTTTCCCGAAGACTACGGTGGCATGGGCGGCGACTACTTCGCGCTGGCGTTGGCGCTCGAAGAACTCGGCAAGGTCGACCAGTCGGTCGCGATCACGCTGGAGTCAGGGGTGGGCCTCGGTGCGATGCCGATCTACCGGTTTGGCAACGAGGAGCAGAAGCAACAGTGGCTCCCGGACCTGACGGCCGGGCGCGCGCTTGCCGGTTTCGGTCTCACCGAGCCGGGGGCAGGGTCGGACGCGGGTAGCACCCGCACCACCGCCCGTCTCGAAGGTGACGAGTGGATCATCAACGGCTCCAAGCAGTTCATCACCAACTCGGGTACCGATATCACTTCGCTGGTGACGGTCACCGCGGTCACCGGATCCACTGAAACCCCAGCGGACAAGAAGGAGATCTCGACAATCATCGTGCCCAGCGGCACAACGGGATTCACCGTCGAGCCGGTCTACAACAAGGTCGGCTGGAACGCCTCCGACACCCACCCGCTGACCTTCGCCGACGCCCGCGTCCCACAGCAGAACTTGCTGGGCGCGCGCGGCACGGGCTACGCGAATTTCTTGTCCATCCTGGACGAGGGCCGGATTGCGATCGCCGCGCTGGCGACCGGGGCGGCGCAGGGCTGCGTCGACGAGAGCGTCAAGTACGCCAAGGAGCGCCAGTCGTTCGGCCAGCCGATCGGGTCCTATCAAGCGATCAGCTTCAAGATCGCGCGGATGGAGGCCCGTGCCCACGTGGCCCGCACGGCGTACTACGAAGCGGCCGCAAAGATGTTGGCGGGCAAGCCGTTCAAGAAGGAGGCGGCGATCGCGAAAATGATCTCCTCGGAGGCGGCGATGGACAACGCGCGCGACGCCACCCAGATCCACGGCGGCTACGGCTTCATGAACGAGTATCCGGTCGCGCGTCACTACCGCGACAGCAAGGTACTCGAGATCGGTGAGGGCACGACCGAGGTGCAGCTGATACTCATCGCGCGATCGCTGGGTCTGTCATGACCGACGGGAAATCAATCATCCAGCGCGGCTTGTGGTTTGAGGAATTCGAGGTCGGCGCCACCTACCTGCACCGGCCGGGCCGCACCGTCACCGAGGCCGACAACGTGTTGTTCACCACGCTGACGATGAACACCCAGTCGCTGCACCTCGACGCGGCGTGGGCCGCCGAGCAGCCGGGTTTCCGGGGCGAGCGACTGGTGAACTCGATGTTCACCCTCTCGACGCTGGTCGGGCTGTCGGTTGCGCAGTTGACGCTCGGCACCATCGTGGCCAACCTCGGCTTTTCCGAGGTGTCGTTCCCCAAGCCGGTCTTCCACGGCGACACCCTCTATGCGGAAACCGTGTGCACCGACAAACGCGAATCGAAAAGCCGTCCCGGCGAAGGCATCGTCACCCTGGAGCACACCGGGCGCAACCAGCACGGCGACGTCGTGGCGCGCGCCGTGCGCACGACGCTGGTGCAGAAGCGCCCGGCCCCCGAAGCAGACAGAGTGGAGAAGTGATGACCCTGCGTGCCGCCGGTCCGGGCTGGTTGTTCTGCCCGGCTGACCGACCCGAGCGTTTCGCCAAGGCGGCCGCTGCCGCCGATGTGGTGATCCTCGACCTCGAGGACGGCGTCGCGGAACCGGACAAGCCCGCCGCCCGGAAGGCGCTGCAGGACACCCCGCTCGACCCGGAGCGCACCGTCGTGCGGATCAACCCGGCCGGCACCGATGAACAGGCCCGCGACTTGGAGGCTCTGGCCGGAACCGCTTATACGACTGTGATGCTGGCGAAGACCGAATCGGCCGCGCAGGTGACCGC
This sequence comes from Mycobacterium sp., assembly GCF_052144515.1. Classification (GTDB taxonomy): domain Bacteria; phylum Actinomycetota; class Actinomycetes; order Mycobacteriales; family Mycobacteriaceae; genus Mycobacterium. Next base: position 6,223 of record NZ_JBKQQD010000126.1, read on the forward strand.
ACTGGCGCCGCGTGACGTGATCGCGTTGGTGGAGACTCCGCGCGGCGCGGTGTTCGCCACCGAAATCGCCGCGGCCGCGGGCACGGTGGGAGTGATGTGGGGCGCCGAGGACTTGGTCGCCACCCTGGGCGGCAGCTCCAGTCGGCTGGCCGACGGCACCTATCGCGATGTTGCTCGACACGTACGGTCGACGGTCCTGCTAGCGGCGTCTGCATTCGACCGGATCACGCTCGACGCCGTGCACCTGGACATCCGCGACATCGAGGGCTTGCAGGCGGAGGCTGACGACGCCGTGGCGGTGGGTTTCGACGCGACGGTATGCATTCATCCGACGCAGATCTCGATCGTGCGCAAGGCTTACCGCTCCAGTGACGAGAAGCTGGACTGGGCGCGACGGGTGTTGGCCGCGGCCAAGACAGAGCGCGGGGTGTTCGCTTACGAAGGACAGATGGTCGATTCCCCGGTGCTCAAGCACGCGGAAGCGATGCTGGCGCGAGCGGGGGAAACCGTCTCCGGCTAACGGTTGCTGGCCGGCCCAGGCGACACGTTATCGACTCATCGGCGCGCTGCTGGACCTGTAGCGGCCGTCCGCCGGGCCCGCCCTGATTCCCTCACGGTGATTCGAGCTGGCTGGGACTAACTGCTACCCGCCACACGCTGCGGCCTTCCGCAGAGTAAGGCAAGCTAACTAATTGTCGCACCATCTGCAGACCCAACACCTGGAGCTTTATGGACAACCGCTACTTTCCGTTGGTCGTCGTGGTGGTCATGCTCGCCCTTGGGCTGACGCTGACCGTCGCCGACTTCCAGCGGGCAGCCACACTGCGGCGCCCACTTCTGGTTGCACTGATCTGTCAGTCGTTGGTGCTGCCCACGCTGTGCCTGCTGATTGCCGAAGCTTTCCACCTCGAACCGAACCTGGCGGTTGGGCTGATGCTGATGGCCGCTACTCCGGGCGGCACGATGGCCAACATCCTCAGTCACCTGGTCAACGGGGACCTGGCGCTCAATCTCACGCTGACCGCGATCAACGCCGTGCTGTCGATGTTCGCCCTGCCGGCGATATTGGCCCTATCGATGGGCTGGTTCATCGGAGAAGGACGGTTCATCCCTTTACAGCTGGACAAGTTCCTCGGGGTGTTCGGACTTGTGCTCATACCCACCGCGCTCGGTGTCGCGATACGCCACCGCTTCCCTGAGCTGGCCCGGCGACTGCAAAAGCCAGTCAGGATCGCCGCGGCAGTGCTGCTGGTGCTCGTGGTTCTCGCGGCGATCGCCGGAGGGCGAACGACGCTGTGGAACAACTTTCGGTGTGCTGGCCGGAGCCGTCGCTACCTTCTGCACCGTTAGCCTGACAGTCGGCTATCTGGTGCCCCGCCGGATGCACCTCGCTCCGCGACAGGCCATCGCCGTCAGCCTGGAGATCGGGCTGCACAACGCGGTGGTCGCGATCGGCGTAGCGCTGAGTCCGCAGCTGCTGAACAATGCCGAAATGGCCACCCCCGCCGCGGTTTACGGAGCCATCGCACCCTTCCTTGCTCTGACGTTCGTCTTCGTCGTGCGCCGCCTGGACCCCGCGTTTCGGGGGATCTCTGCCTTGTAAAACCCCCGGACACCCCCGTGACTGAATCACCGTCCTAACGGCTGCCTCGTGCAGCGGCTAGCCGGGCCGCGAACTCCGGTGACTGGATCGAGTTGGCCTGCGGCCCCAGCTCCGTGCGCATGGCGAGTTCATGTTGTTCGTTGTCCACCGACCCCGGGCTGACCGTGGCGCGCATGGTGGCCTTGGTCGCGAGCACCACCTCACGGGGAGCGGCCGCCGGCCCCGCAGCCAGCTTGAGCGCCGCGGCGACGGGGTCGTCGGCAACGCTGAGCGCCAGCCCGTGGCGCACGGCGGATTCCGCGTCAAAGCGCATCCCGAACAACAACGCCGCCCGGGCGACCTGTGGGCCCACGGCTCGCTGCAGCATCCAGGTCGCACCCCCGCCCGGATGCAGTCCGAGCTTTTGGAAACGAGCATCGAAGACCGCGGCCGGTCCCGCGATGCGGACATCGGCGGCCATTGCCAGATTGAGCCCGGCGCCGACCGCTGCGCCATTGACCGCCGCGATCGTGGGGAGTTTGCAGTTACCCACGGCCATGAAGCCGTCGTACAGCTTTTTCAGCCCCGACTCCGCCGCTGCGCCGCCCGCTGCGCCCAGAGCGCTGAGGTCGGCGCCCGCGCAGAACGCCTTGCCCGCCCCGGTGACCACCACGGCGTGCACCTCGGGGTCGGCTTCGGCCTGCTCGACGGCAGCGCGCAGCAGCGCCGACATCTTGCCGGTCACCGCGTTGCGCCGGTCGGGGTCGTTGACGGTGATGAGCGCGACGTGGTTGTCCACACTGGACAACACCAAGCCGGACTGGGTCATTGAGCACCTCCGCGTTATCGATTGACCCGAAAGAGCTCCCAGACTGCCAAAGCCTCGGGTTCGCTCACGGCGCTATCTTTGCAGGCTCTGGTCCGGGCCAACCGGCAGAGGCCGCGCACGCAAAGTTCATAGAAATTTTTCTCTTCGCTGCTCCCGGCGGCTGTAGGGTGCCGGGACATGAGCACTTCGCCCGGGCCAGGTTGGTGGCTGGCATCAGACGACGAGTGGTACCCGCAACGGTGGGAGAACACCTTCATCTATCACACGAATGAGTCTCTGAAAGATCTGATCGCGGAAGTAAGCGCTCTGGCGAAGACCTACGGAGAACAAGGCTGGGAGTTGGTCAACTCCTCGGTGCAGCGTGCTCAGGTCTCCCACCACTTCAAGGGCTACGACAGAGACGGGGAGTTGTATTTCGAATGGAGCATCGTCTGCAGCTTGAAACGGCCTCTCCGGCCCGCTTAACGCTTTTTTTCTGACCGCGTATCCGCAACTGCCGCAACCGAACTCGGCTCGCGGCTTCGGCCTTAGTCGGTGAAGTCGATCCGTACCGACGCCGGCGTCGTTTCCAGTGTCTTCACCACTTTGGCTCCCAGTCGCCCGAACTTGCGGCCCCGCGCTACGACGTCGTCATCGGGCCTGAACGTCGCGACTCCGCTGCGCCATCGATTCCCTTGTTGTATGCGGATATTCGGGTTGTCGACGATGTTTCGGCCCCAACCCGAACGGGTTCCATGCTGACTGATGACCCACGCCCCTTGGTCGTCGAATTGCGCCGCCACGGGAACCCGGCGTGCCTGCCCGCTTTTGCGCCCGGTGGTCTCCAGTTCTGTGGCCATGGAGGTGCGTAGCCCTAGTCTGCTTAAGACTTTCACCGCCGGGTTGAGCAGATAGCGCCCGATTGCGCGTTCCCTCCGGAACTTCCGCAGCGTCTTTTGGTCGTGGGTGTTCGTCATGCCCGATCTCCGCACTCGAAATATATTCGGCCCGTTCGACTAAGACGTTAGTAGACCGATTGGTATAGTGCAAACCTGGTGCCGAAGATGTCGGCCACGCCAGGAGGGGTCAGTCATGTCCGCGCGGGATGCGCTCATCGCCAGTGTCACGCGATTGGTTCGACGGCGTGGGGTCGCGGGGACGGGGATCAACGCGCTGCTGGAGGACAGCGGCGTCGCGCGAAGAACCGTCTACCTGAATTTTCCCGGCGGTAAAGCCGAATTAGTTGCTGAGGCCACCCGCATCGCCGGTCACGGTTTGACCGCGGTGCTGCAGTCGGCCGACGACGGGGGCGATCCGGCGCGCGCGGTCCAGACCTTCATCGACGAATGGAAAACGCAGCTACGTGCAACTGAGATGCAGGCGGGTTGCCCGATTGTGGCGGCGATCCTCGGTCGCGCCGAGGTGCCGTCAGCGGCGCAGGCGGCCGCCGAGGCGGTCAATGAGTGGCAGACGCTCCTGGCCGATCGGCTGGTGAGGTCTGGCGCCGATCGTGACAACGCGCGCTCACTGGCCACCCTGACGATTGCCGCTATCGAAGGCGCTGTGATCATCGCGCTGGCCACGCAGTCGACAGCTGCGCTCGACGATGTCGGACGTCACCTGATCGAAGTCATTAAACTGCACACCTGAGTGCCCACGCTCGGATCAGAAGTCCATGCTCGAGAACATGATTCGGCCGGGATCGTACTTCTGCCGGACGGCGCTCAGCCGGGATAGGTTCGGGCCGAAATATCGCGAAGCAGCTTGGTTCGCTTCGAGATAGTTCACGTAACCGCCGACCGAATACGGTTGCACCGCTTGGTGTGCCGTGTTGAGCCAGCTGAGGGCTGCCGACGGGTCACCGGCTGTCTCGACGTACCACTGCACCAGCGACGACTGGCGACGCCACGGAAAGGCCGTGGCGCCCGGTGCGACAGTCGCGAGGGCGCCGTCGAGGGCGTGCATGATCGCCAGCATGCGGCCGGCGCCGCGAGGAAAGGCATTGACCGCCGAGGCGATCCCCTGGGCGGCCGCCGGAGTGATCGTCGTAAAGACATCGGAACCGCCGACATATCCCAGCGGCGACGGGTTGAGGTTGCCGACAGCTAGATACCTCACCAGGTCCAAATAGTTGAACGTGTGGTTGTCGGTCCCGGTCGGTTGCATTCCCACGGCGGAGGTGATGGCGCTCGCCGCGCTGTTACCCGACCCGGACGGGCAGGTCGCCATGATGCGACAGTGCGTGCCCATCGTGTCGGTGGTGCTGTCCGCCAGCGCCCAGCTGTTGCGGTCGGCGGTGCGCAGCCAGTTCTGCCAACCGACGAGGACCTGCGCGAACGACTGCGGCGGGAAATTGAGGTTGACGACGTCGTAGTCCGCGGTGGGGAAGGTGGCCAAGGTCAGCGAGGTGGTCACCCCGAAGTTGCCACCGCCGCCGCCGCGCAGCGCCCAGAACAGGTCGGGGTTGGTGTTGGCAGAGGCGGTGACCGCCTGGCCGCTAGGCAGCACCACTGACGCCGATGTCAACTGATCACAGAGCAGGCCGGCGTGCCGGGAATGGGCGCCTAACCCACCGCCCAGTGCGTGCCCGGCGGCACCGACCGAGGGGCAGGTGCCCGTCGGGATACCCCGGCCGGCCGCGGCCAGCCCCTGATGTATCGCATACAAACTGGTGGCGGGCGTCACAGTGACCTGCCCGCTGGCGGCGTCGTAATTGATGTCACCGGGCAGCTGACGCAGGTCGAGCACCAGGGCGCCGTTCGCGGTGGATGCCCCCACGTAGGAGTGCCCGCCACTGCGCGGAGCGACTTTAAGGTTGTGGGCAGCGGCGAATGCCATCGCCTTTTGCACGTCCGCCGGCGATGTCACGGTGACGACCGCCGCTGGTGAGGAGTTGTTGTAGTTGGTGTTGAAAACCTGTTTGGCGCTTCCGAATTGCGCACCGTTGTCCGGCAATATCACTTGGCCTTTGATGGCGGTGGAAAGACCTTGCCAGCCGGAAATATTCGGGTCGGCGGTAGCGCGCCCCGACCCGAAAACCGTTCCTGCAGCCAATGCTCCGGCCGCCGCCCGCAGAAACGCCTGCCGCGAGATCTCACGCGTCGGCTCCCGCGGTACCGTCATGCCCGCATTCTCGGTTACGTGGCGTCAAAAACCGTCCCGCCGCGCGACGTGTCGCATAACGATTGAGCCCCTGCCCCGTCCCGGCTCGTGGAATCCGTGCGCCGCAGCATGAATGTCCCGAATCGGCGCAGCTAGAGGCGTTTCGACCGCGCAGTGTGGCGCGGATCATGCCGGGGCTTTACCTGCTCGCCGCCGGTTGGTTAGGTAACGGCCCCAAGACCTGTAACCTCGAAATAGGCCGGGCCGCACGCGGCGCTCCAACGCCGTGACACGCGGGGCGATCCTTCGAGACAGGCAAATCATCAAAGGCACCCCAAGCGAGCGGCCCGGCCCCTCAACATTCTCGGGCATCGCTTCGCTCCGCGTGGGGAAAACCAGAGAACATTTTTCGGAACTTTCGTTTGTCCGCAAGGTGGTTTCCAGTAGTCGATGCAACACAAGCTAACTCTGTGGAGGTTTGTGTGGTGTCGTCTCGGCGGGTGGTGTCCAAATTGGAGAGCGGCGACCTATCGCATACCGAGCTGGGGACGCTCCAGTCGTACGTTGCCGCGCTCGGCGGGAACGTACGGGTCGTCGCGGACTTCGGGTACAGCACCGTCGAACTGAGTTCCTGACCTCCGGCATGCACTCATGGAGGTCGTCGCGTGGCCGGAATCTGCGACCACTTGACCCCCAACTTGTTGAATGTGGGCCAGGAGGGCGTGGTCTGCAGCAATGCTCTTCGAGGCGGTGATTGGGTGTGGCTCGCTTGACCCCTGTCGACTTCTGGCTGACTTCTTACTGGCTTGCCAGCCCGGTCATCGGCGTCCCTGCGGGGAGTGGCTGAAGGGAGGCCTGCATTACCGAAAGTTGTTGTGCCCTAATCGCTTTCAAGCTGAATTGAGTGAGGAGCGGTTGGTGTCGGTGGGGATCCAGTCGGGCAAGGATCAGGTAGTAATCGCGGTTGATACGCACAATGCATCGTGTCAGCGACCCGAACAGTAGGTACGGTCTTCATGGCGGTCCCTTCCTTCGTGGGTGTACTTGGTCCTTCACCCGAAGACCTACCATCAGGCAAGCCTCAGACGAGGGACCGCCACCTCAAATCCCACGAAGACCGAGACGATCTCGGCACTGGCGGCATGCCCTGGCAGAACCGTGAAGGCGCGGCGCGGGCGCTGAACCTCGCGGCCACGGTGATCGGGCTGTGATCGGTTACAGTTGGTCAGCGATCCGGCGCAACCCCTCAACGTCGCCGACCTCGGCCGCCCGCGTACGCGCCATCACAGCCCAGGTCTTCGATGCCGTCGCGGACAATCTTTTCGATCTGCGCGGACCGTAAGCCGTCGACCTCGGCGCACTCGGCCACATAGCTGCGGCGCCAGCCGGATGGGACCTTTGGCCGTGGCGGCCGCCGGTGCGCCCCGACGAGAATCGCATCATGACCCAGCGTGAGCTCGAAGACCTCTCGCCCGACGAATGCTTTCAGCTGCTCGCTACCGGACGCGTCGGGCGACTCGTGTACCAAGATGACCTCGGACCGCTCGCTGTGCCCGTCAACTACGCCATGGCCGGACACGAAATCGTCTTCCGCGTCGAGGGTGGCGCGAAACGAGCGGCGATGCAGCAACCAACGCTCACCTTCGAGGTCGACCACATCGACGAGGACCGGAAGTTCGGATGGAGCGTCCTGGTGCGAGGCGTCGGCGCCGAGGTCGACCTGGAACGGGTTCCTGCGCTGCTGCGAGCGATGGACGGCCACTTTCCGACGCCGTGGGCAGTCGGCATCCACAACGTGTGGCTTCAGATCGTGTCGCACACCGTCACCGGGCGGCGGCTCGGTGCGGAGCGGTCGTCGATGTTCTGAGGTCGATGATGCGCTCCGGCGGGTCGTGGTGACAGTTCTCTACGATCACACCACCCCGTTCGCGGTGATGCTCAGTTCGACGTCGACGGCATGAACGGCGAAAGGATCTCGCATGAATCAGCCTCAGGGCGATATGGTCAGCACAAAGGAGGACATCGTGGCCAGTCAAACGGTCGAATCCAAGTGCAGCATGCCGGGCCGCTGGGAGCCCTGACCGGGTAGAGGAAGGCCAGGCTCATGCCGCCCGCGGCCACGGGGTCAGGATGAGCCGCGGTCCTGTCGGGGTGCGCAGCAGCACCTCGCGTGCGCCTGAGGCGAGTTCACCCAGCGCCAACGCGCCACCATCGATTTCGATCTGATAGTCGACGCGTGCGGGCAATCGTTCTAGTCCGCACCATCCCACGGTGTCAACCAAGTGGTTCGAGCCGGGCCTCGCCAACAAATAGTGCGGCGTGAGATCACGTCCGCTTGCAAAGTCGTTGGGCCAGGCCAAGCCCCCGCAAGCGAAAGGAATCCCCGGCTGCAGTCATCTACTCCGTTGCGCCACCCGGTTTCCCACACAGCGCCTCGCTCGCGCTGCGCGCGACGTTGTGCAGTAACTCCATCTGCGCCGTGGAGAGTTCGTCAGCCAAGTCCAAGGCGGCGTCGATGATGGTCTTCCGCCGCGACTGGTCTACATGCTGGGCAGTCGCCTCCCCGATCGTGCTAGCGGAGTGTTGAATGGGCTCGGCGTCAGGATGTGCTCCGAACCGGGCCTTTGTACGACTTTCGGCAAATTTTCCGTGGTGGGACGTGGGACGCTAGGCTAGGCGTGAGCCACGTCGCTTATGGGCCAGCTGAGATTCCCCGAACCTGGCGCGGATAGCTCCCCACGGATCTGCGTATTGGCCGCGCGCGTCACGGTAGGCCACTCGGCGTTTCAGGAACTGGCGCGCGAAGGGGGCGACGACCCGCAACGGATAGCGCCCCCAACCGGCGTTTGCGCGGACCTCGGCGCGACTCGCCGGCAGGGAGCTCGCTGCCATCACCCCCGACGATGTGGACCGCGTGGCGGCCGAGGACGCTAGCGGCGGAGCGATCCGGAAGTCGAGATGAAAGGATTCAGCGGCACCCGCCGCGTCTACCCCGTCGAGGTGGCGGGCCACAGGCGGAGACGCGCCTCATCACTTTCAAGTGTCGGCTTCTGCTCCCGGAAGCGGTCAGGGGAAACGAATCGTGTTTCCCGACTCCAGCCGCTCCACGCGGCCGTGGCATTCGATTTCGATCGGCGGCACGTCGCGTGGGTCCGCGCTGACCTCCGCGCCCTTCCCACTCACCCTCAGGTACAGGCGGTGGCCGCGGTAGTGCATCGGG
>NZ_JBKQQD010000127.1:0-4537 GCF_052144515.1 Mycobacterium sp.
GCCTCCTACCCACGCCCAACTGCCATCCTGGGGTTGCCACAAAATGGATCGCGCCCCCACCATGGCGGATACCAAGACGAGAACTTGACCTTGCTCATTTATGTCCACTGCCCGTGTCCCATTATCTGCGATTACGTCGCGGAACACTTTTGGCGGATGGGACACGTGGAATGTCGCAGCCTTCATGTTGACTTCGCCGGGAACGTCAGTGTGGGTGCGAACCAAGCCTGCGACAGTTCCTGCGTTGTTGATTGCTCTCGCCGAGCTGTTGGTACCTACTGGCCGGCCGTAGCCATCGTCTTCGAGGGGGAACACCGCGAATGAGCCCTCTGTATAGATGGCCGCCTTTTCCCGGTCGGTGCCCTGAACCACTGCCGCTATTTGGCCGTTCCCACCAATCCCAAATGCCTCAACGGTTGAAAATTTGGATCCATCAAAATTAAGCCGGGACAGCTGACCGTCTTTCATTGTCCACGGTATGTTCGTAAACCACGGTACCTGTCGCTCTCCTCGTCCCGTTCCTGTCACGTGCCCAGAATCGTTGAGATCTTCCGCAGATAGGAGGTCGAAATCATTGTCCATGAGTTCGTGCAAGTCGTAAATTCCGCCGGGTTCTGATCCGGTAACGGAGAAGCGGCATGGCGTTTGAATAGCTGGCGCCGGACCTAGCTTTTCGGTAGAAACAAATACCGCATTATCTACTTTTGCATTTGACATGTCCCACCCGGCATTTTTCATTGCCTCCATCATAAATTTATGCATGTCAATGCCATTCATGACGACCGGGATATCTTGTGGCCTGGAGCCGGTCTCTTCGCTAAATTCAAGACGCCCGTAGCCACCAGAATTAAACGAAGCCACTGCGCAGTCTGCGCTGACCAGATTCTGACATTCAGGTCTCGCCGCAGCATCTGCATTCATTTTCTGCATCTTCCGCCGAATGCGTCCGCCATCGTGCGCGTGAGTTCGAGCTAAATTGCGAAGGATCTTTCTCTCTGATATCGGTACAGCCTGCGGGTTTCCTGTTACTATGACGATTGCGCCTCTTCCCTGCCCAAGCTCGCACTTTGTCGTGCTTAGTCTCGCCTCAATAGGGCGGCAGTTGCCGTGACGGTCCTCGAAGTTTGATATAACGAATGCCTTGACACGCCCGCCCTCGAATCCGGCGAACGTAAAGGTATGTGGGATTGGTCTCCCTGCTCGACGCCGCGCAGAGTTAAGCAACTCTGTCCCTTTGGCTTCCAGATGAGCGGCGACTTCAGCCATGGATGAACGGTCGATTCCGTCAGACAACCATTCTGCAACCAAGGCAGAAACATTTTTACCTCCCCAACTTCCGAGCCCTGTATATGTGATGAACCCCGTGTGGGACAAATGCCGAACCACCGTCGTTTTTGCAGTTTCATCAGTCAACACAGTCTTTTTAACAAAATCTGTCAATCGAAAATCGGCTGATTGATAAATGACGTGTGGCGTTAACAGAGTGATATTGAGTGTAATTTTTGCATTCCTTCAAACGTGGCCGATCCCGTCCGGCGCCCCAAGTGGAACGACCCCTGCTCCACCGGCGAAAAGCATATTCGGCAGGTCCGCGTCTGGCTGGCATTTTAGTACTCCGGCCAACGCGGGTGCGGCTCGCAGAGCGTGGCGCGGCAGCTGGCCGCCGAGGTGGTAGCGCGCCGACATACGTCAGCGGCGCCATCCGACACTTTCCCGACATAAACGGCCCGAATCTGGCCCGTTTCGGTGCGGACTGACGTGGACTCTGCTAATTGAAATCAGCGGACCGCGAACAGTTCGTAGGCGATGAACTCGATGTCGCCCATCCGCGGGTAGTAGTGGATCTGATGGATTTTCGTGGTAGCTGCAACCGCCCAAAACGCGAGCCCGCTCGCCGCCGCAACGAGGAACAGGCCGTAGTGCCCCTGTTGAAACCCGAAACCGAGGCTCGCGAGGCTCAGCGTCACGCCCCAGCCCTTGATGGTGAGCAGGCGCTGGTCGTACCCGGTCACGATGTCGACGAGCTTGGCGTATTCGGCTTGAAGGTCGTCGTTGAGGCGATCGAGGCCCGGATCGGGTGAGGCGGGTGAAGTCATGGCCGGTCAGGCTCGCCTATGCTCAGTTGGGTACGTCAAAGTACCCCCTTTGAGACTGGCTCTGCCGACCTGTGGTGATCGTAACGACCTGTGGTGATCGTAATATGACGCGAGGCGACCGGCGCGGAAGAATCACCCGTTCACCGCGACTGATTAGGTTCGGGATGGCAACGCGGCTGACGGATCGTGCCTGGTCGCACCACCGGCCCGTGCCTACGGATCAGAAGGTTAGGGGTTCCCACGAACGCGGCCGAACAGACGTGCTCGTGCCCCCGACGTGCACTACATAGAGGATTTTGCCGGTCAGCCACGGTCAACTATGCGATACATAGGACGAGACAACTCAGTCTCGATATGCCCTTGACCAGCCGAAACGTGCTGGTGGAGCTGGTGGCCAGGGGCGGTATCGAACCGCCGACCTTCCGCTTTTCAGGCGGACGCGAAATCAGGTGTGAGGCTTTTGTGCTGGTCAAATTGGACGAACTGGACCAATTCCGACGGTTCAGAACACGCAATCCGAACCGCATGGCGGATGCAGAGCGGATGAAAACCCACCCTGAGCCCCACACTGCCAGGAGAGAGCAGGAGTCGTGACCAGGCACGATAACGGTGATTTGGGACTGTGGTTCCCGTGGTTAAGGGAGCAGTTGTCGTCCCGGTTGTCGTCAAGATTGTCGTCAACCGATCAATTCACTCACCCCTGGACGGAGGATCTTGCGAGTCGACAGGCGCACCTGACCAAAGGGCAGACGAATGGCTTCGGCTGTGGCGCAACATCTTCAAACAACACCCGCCACCAATGGCTACCCCTGCCTGACCACCGGCCGCAAGGCCCGACCCGAACAAACAGGAAAAGCTGGGCAGACCAGCAGCTCACCCATACCCACAGCCTGGCCGATCAAGATCAAACAACAGCCACCACGCAATCAGGGCTCATCCGTGGATCGAGGCTAAGTTGGGAGCGCGCCCAAAGGATCGCCGACGCACTGCCCGCCGAGGACCCCAACCGAACAGCCATGCGCATCACCCCGCGCACCATGTTGTGCGGGATCGCCTGGCGAACCCAGATGAATGTTGCCGGGGACCGCTTTGAGGAATTGCGGGAGTTGTGCGCCGCCGCCGGGGACAAGGTGTCCCTGGCTATCGCCATGGCGGGGCTGGTGCTCGATCGCACGTTGCATGGCCGGGTGCGCGAGGCGTCGCAGCTGGCGTCGGAAACCTGGATCCTCGTCGAGTCGATCGGCGATGCGACCCTGACAGTGGGGCTGCCCGTGCCGATGCTCTACACCAAGGCTCATAGCGGTGATTGGTGTGACGTGCTGCGCTGGTCACAGCGGCTCATCGACATGGCAGACGGTGACCCCTCGAAAGGCAACTTCATGGTCGGGTGTCCGCTGGCGCTCGCCGTAGCGGCGCGGGCTGCTGCCCGGTACTGCCTGGGTCGTCCCGGGTGGCGCGACGACCAGCGGCACGGCCTGGCTATGTCCCGCAGCACCGACGCCATGTCCTACGCCACGGTCGTCGCCTGGGTCTACGGCGCGGGGATATCGCTTGGAGTGCTGGCTGCCGATGATCGGGCGCTGTGCGAGATCGAGGATGCCCTACAGGTTGCCGAACGATCCGGTGATGACGTCGCATTGTCGAACGCCCGAATGACGCTGGGCGTTGCACTGGCGCACCGTCAAGAGACCGCCGACCGTGACCGCGGACAGCAGGTCCTGGCCAAGGTCAGCCAGGTGCTCCGACGGCCGGGATACAACCTGTGCGATTTGCCGATCGTCGAGGTGTACCTGGCGCGTGAGAGCGCTCGGCGTGGAGAAAGTGATGTGGCGATTCCGCTCATGCGCGCCGCCGTCGACCAAATGGTTCGCGAGGGACAGCTGCTGGGGTGGGGCCCTCCCGCGACCGGTGTTCTGGTGGAGACTCTGCTCGAGCGCGGCACCGAAAATGATCGGGCCGAAGCCGAGGCCGCGATTGAGCGGTTAGCAGCCGCGCCAGCCGATGACGGTCTGGTGATACGCGACATCTGGCTGCTGCGGCTGCGCGCCCTGCTGGCCCGGGCCCGCGGCGACGACGCTGCCTACCGCGACTATCGAGATCGCTATCGCGCGATGGCGGAATCGCTTGGCTTCGAAGGACACACCGCGATGGCCGAGGCGCTGATCGACGGTGGGGAATAGTCGGCAATTTCACGATTCCGCGCTCCTACATCGAACTCCCTTCCACGCTCGCAACAGCCGGAGTCTGCTCTGGGGACGCATCGGGAGTACTTGCCGGTAAGCGCCTTTCGTTATCAGACGCGGTGCGCGACCACAAGGCACGGAACGGCGCTGGTGCCCACCAGTTCGCGCTGCCCAGTAGCCTCATCGCCGCGGGCAAGAGCACTGCGCGGATTAGGGTGGCATCAATCAGGATTGCTAGCGTTATCCCAACGCCGGACG
>NZ_JBKQQD010000128.1:0-2632 GCF_052144515.1 Mycobacterium sp.
TGTTACTCACCATCGGCTGCACCATGGCTGAGTACCGGATGAAACGACTGCTGCGCTCGACCGTTGGGGCTCAATCCGTTGCGGAGTTCGCCGAGGGCCTGCGCACCCTTCCGTATTGGGACTCGATCGCCGCAGCCCTATACCGGATCCACCAACATCTTCAGGCCAACCCGCCGCCCATCGACTATCAACGCCGTCGCGTGCTGAACTATGCGGGGTTGCTACCCGAAGCGCAGTGGAACTACCTGGCCGCCGAGGAAGGATTCCGCAGCTCGCCGCCGACGGCCGCGGCGGCGAAACTGTGGCTGACCGAACAGCTCAGCGGCGCCCCGGTAGCTACGGCGTCGCTGCATGGCCGAGCAGACTGCACAGACCGAATGCGAGGAACGCTCACCCCCAATCTCGTCAAGAAACTCGACGCGGTGGCTCTTGAACACCTTCAGAGCCAGGGGATCTCGAGCGAGCCTACGACGTGGGAGCCGCCGTTGTCGCTGCTGGACGGTGTGTCACTGCCAGGCGTTCCCGCGAAAGCGATCGAGCCGCAAAAGATCCACAACCTCCTGGCGGCAGGCCTCACGATTCCCGACGCTGCGCGCACCCTACGAGTCTCGAAATGGAAGGTGCGCTACCAGATTGAGCGCCATCCGATGCCCGCCGAGTTGGTGGCGAGCCTGCCGCCGAAAGGGATTAAGGGACGCACAGCGATTAGGGTTGGCCACGCATCTAATTGGAACCGTTGAACGATGCGAGGTCGCATCCGAGTCGCGGTCTAGGCGATGCGTACCGGGTCGATTTGCGAACCGCCGTCTGAACGGGTCGGGGAAAGCACTGCGCGCCTTAGGGCGTCGAGCGAGGGGCTGTTCCCTCGACGCCAGTAGGTCTGGGCTTCGGCTAGTGAGAATCCACGCCGGCGCATCGAAGACGTCAGCCATTGCAGGTGCTGGGCGGCAGTTTCGGTGTCGGCAGCCTGCAAGACGGGCGTCGCTATGCATGCGAGGGCCGCATCAGCGGCGGGACTCGAGCATGTCATTCGCGCACCGCCACTCGTGACCAATGGCCGCGCAATATTAATCTTGGCTTGCCGCTTGAACTGTTCCCATAGCAAATCCGAAATGCGAACGGCCACGTCGCGGGCTTGCCCGTAACGCAACATCCATTCCCCCAGTGTCCGCAAATCACGCGCGAACGTCGTCGACGGCACGGGTGACGACGCATAGATGCCGTCCGACGCATGCCCCGCGCGAAGCACACACAGAAGCTCACGCTGAACCACGACTGCGGGGCCGTTACCGAGATATATCACGGGGACACTCGACAGCAGCGCGTTACATCGTCGTGTTTCACCGGATCGGGTAACCCGTCGCGCGCACAAACCCAAGGTGGGCACGTCGTTGAAGCGAGGCGGTGTCGTTCGTTGCGGCCCGCCGCACACGCTGCAGGCGTCGGCGAGCAGACATCGATGCCTCGGGCAGGCGAATGCCCAACGCAACCGCCACCACACCCGCCACCGTCCGCCGCGCTCGCCGAGACATATCGGGCAGAACCGCGAACCAGTGACGCGCATAGCGGCCACCGACGGTCGTTGCCAGCTGATGTCCTTGATCCACGGTCGAAGAGTCATGGCACGAAGCCGGCGCGGTTGCACACCCGTGCAGTGGCTGATGGTGCGCAGCTGTGCCAGTGTCAGCGACACGGTGGCCCGCGTTGCCCAGTACGAAGCGCTGTTGCCGTGCATCCCGCAAACGCCAACCGCGGCCAGAATTTCTCCCCAAGTCACGTCCGTGCGGCTCGCCAACGCCTCTAGCCACGAGTCGAGGCTCTCTTCTGGAAGTGGACTGATGCGGATCGGCAGCGTTCGCACTGCGTGCTGAAACTCGACGCCGCCGCGAAGGCCGGCTTTCTCAGCGCCCGCGCGAGCGGCCATCACACGACTATGCACTACTAGTAGTGCATAGGTAGGTCGATCCCAAATTTTTTTAGCGCAGATTTAGCCCTACTAGTAGGGCAGACTTTTCCCGGTTTTTCCTGAGTACTGGTATGCGTGCCGACGCGCCCCAGTCAAAATGATCCGAAACGGGTCGCTGTGTGGGAGAGGCGGCGCCGTCAGGTGGGCACGCGAATACAGACTTTGCGCATCGACCGCGGTTACAGCCAAGAGGAGCTGGCGCTGAGGTCTGGTGTCTCACGCAACGTGTTGATCGACCTCGAGTACGGCCGCCGCGGCATTCTGCATGAAAGACTATTCGACATCGCGAAGGCCCTTGGTGTTTCCGCTTCTGAGCTGGTGGAGGGTATCAAATGACGCGTGGCGGGAGCGATCGACCCAACCTCGGTCGGGATTTGTCCTCAACGGTGTTACCTCTAGCTGAGGGCTCGCGAGATCGTGCGCGAGGTCTGGCGGCAGGCCAAGGATTCCTAGCTGCGCTCCGCTAGTCGCGTGAAGACGCGTTGCGCGAATCCGCTTAGCGCTGCGGCAGCGAGACCGACGGGGTCAAAACGCGCAGCACCGTGGCTCCATTCGTTTATGCGATGGGCACTCGGCAAGCCGCACGGTCGCCCTACTAGTGATACATTAGGTGCTTGTGGGCCCGGTCAGCTGGCTTATCTGAAGAGCCGGACATGGGGTGACGAT
>NZ_JBKQQD010000129.1:0-4312 GCF_052144515.1 Mycobacterium sp.
CCTCCACGACGCCCTTCCGAACTACTAGCGCCCGCCGGATGGTTAAAGATGCCTCGCCGCCGGTGGGGGGGGCCTTTTTGGGGGTAGCTACCCCAGCGGTACCGGTTGCACGAGTCGCAATTTGTACAAGTTACTAAACATGCAGGTCAGGGGGCTTAAGACAAGCCTGGCCGCGCAGCAAACGCAAAAAAACCTGAAAACCGTTGTCTAGCAAACAAACCACCCAGATTTCGCAAACATCCCCGCCAGCCGCCAGAGGAGACCAATTATGCCTGGTCGCGGGCCCGCCCGAAACCCAGACCGCAGCCAAATCCGGCGCCGCAACATCGAACCACCACCGACCGTCGTCACTGCCGACGGCAAGAAACACGGCCCTGAACTGCCCGACACGTTCGAGTGGCCGAAAGCAACCCTTGACTGGTGGGACATTTGGCGCACCAGCCCACAAGCATTGCTGTTCACCGAAACCGACTGGTCGTTCCTGCTGGACACCGCCATCTTGCACGGCGAGTTCTGGTCGGGGAACCGCAGCCTGGCCGCGGAGTTGCGGCTACGGGTGGCGAAGTTCGGGGCCACACCGGAGGATCGTGCCCGGCTGCGTCTGGATATTGGTGATGGCGCCAAGCAGCCGCGGTCGGAGTGGTTGAAGCCCAGGTCCGCGCAGCAGCGTGAGGCGCGCTTGTTGAAGGCGGTCAGCGACGGCGGCGATGGCTAGAACCCGGTCGCTGGGCTGGTACGCGATCGCCTGGATTGAACACCACCTCGTCCACGGTCCGGGTGATGTGCAGGGCGAGCCGATCGAGTTGGATGACGAGTTCGCGGCGTTCCTGCTGAAAGCCTATGAGGTGACCGCCCGGGGGGAACGCAAGGTGCGGCGCGCCTTCCTGTCCCGCGCCAAGGGGCGCGCTAAATCCGAGCTGGCGTCGATGATGGTGTGTTTCGAGGCGTTGGGGGAATGCCGCTTTGACCACTGGGCGGCCGCGGGCGAGACGTCGGATTGGGGGTACGAGTTTGAGCCGGGCGAGCCGGTCGGCCGCCAGCTCACCTACGTCGAGGTTTTAAACGTGGCGACCGAGGAGGGGCAGGCCGGCCACACCTACAACGGCGTGTATTTCATGCTGCACCCCGACACGTGTTCGCCGGTGTTGCTGGAACGGTTCGGCCCGATCGATGTGGGGTTGACGCGCACGTTCTTGCCCGGGCGACGCGGCTTCATTGAACCGGTGTCGGCGTCGAATGAGTCAAAGGACGGCGCCAAGTCAACGTTCATCGTGGCCGATGAGTCGCATCTGTGGATTCCGCCGGTGAATGGCGTGTTCAAACTCGGCAGGATGCACCAGACGATGGTGCGCAACCTGTTGAAGCGTAAGGAGTCGTCGGGTTGGATGTTGGAGACGTCGACGATGTACGCGAAGGGCGAGAATTCGGTCGCTGAGGGGACGCACGCGTTCGCGCGGTCGTTGAAGTCGGCGGGCCGCGGCGACGCGGCGCTGCTGTTCGATCACCGGCAGGCCGGCGAGCATTGGGACCTGACCAACCGGGCGGAGCGGATCAAGGCGCTGCGGGAGGCGTATGGTCCGGCGGCGGATTGGATGAACTTGTCGGCGATCGCCGACTACTGGGATGACCCGCAAGCCAGCGAGAATGAGTTCCGCCGGTTTTGGTTGAACCAGCCGGTTCGGCTGGTGAATCCGTTGGCGATCGACCCGGTGCAGTGGTTAACGCTTGAGGATCGTGAGGCGGCGCAGCCGGATCGGGTGGCGCTGGTGGTGGCGGTGTCGTCGCAGCGCGAGAGGGCGTGTATTGGGATCGCCGGTGATATTGCCGGGTCCCGCACGTTGGTGATGACGGACTCTGGTCGCGGTGTCGGCTGGGTGGCCGACAAGGTGGCGCAGCTGGTCGCGGACCGGCAGATCGCCGAGGTTGGGTTGGCGACGGGGGAGGCGCGGGCGCTGCAACCCGAGCTGGTGCGGCGGGGCATCGAGTTTGACGCTAAGGGGATCGGGCGGCGTTTGACGGAGCCGGATATGACGGCGTCGTGTGGGGCGTTCCAGGCTGGGGTGAAGGCCGGGATGGTTGTGCATGTGGGTCAGCCCGAGTTGAGGGAGGCGGTCGGTTCGGCGCGAACCAGGCCGATCGGTGGCGCCGCTAAAGCCGAGACGTGGGATGGTGACGCGAAGGTTGAGGTGATCGCGGCGGCGGCCGCGTTCTATCGGTGGGGTTTGTTGGCTGTGGAGCCGTATGACGTGCTGGCAAGCGTGTTCGTCTAATGCCCATCACCTGGCCCTGGACGCGCCGCACGCAGCCTGAATCGCGCACCATGCCGTGGGGCGGGGACGCCGGCCCCGGCTGGGGTGCAGGCGGTCCGTCACCGTGGCAGTCCAACGACCCCGAGCACGCGATGCGGATGGTCGCCGTGTGGGGTGCCGTCCGGTTCCTCGCCGACAACATTTCCGCGATGGCGCCCGGGCTTGGTTTGTACAAGCTGGATAAGGGCGGCGAGATCGCGGTGCGGTAGCCCACCCCGCCACTGTTTGCCAACCCGTCGATCCACGGGACGCTGGTAGATTGGCTGCACCGCGGCGTCGTGTCGATGGCTTTGCAGGGCGACGGCATCGGGCTAATGACCCAACGCCAGCCCGGCACCCCGTTCCCGACGATGATTGAATGGTTGAACCCGATCAACGTGGTCACCCTGGACCGGGCGATTGAGGGCCCCGGCTCCTATGTGGACCCGCGCTGGTATTGGTGGGGCCGGCCCATGGATCCCAAGGACCTGCTGCACATTCCGTTGTTCCCGCGGCCCTGGCGGGTACGTGGCCTATCCCCCGTTACCGCGTTCGCCAACACCGTCGGCGTCGGGTTGGCGGCGATGGAGTTCAGCCGGGAATGGTATGGGAACGGCGGTGTGCCGCCGGGCACGTTCCGTAACACGACGCAGAAGGTTTTGCCGGAGGACGCGGAGGAGATCGCCGACCGCTACGTGCGCCGGCTGCGAACCCGCCGCCCCCTCATTTACGGCATGGACTGGGAATACAACCCGATCCAGGTGTCGCCGCATGAGGCACGGTTCCTTGAACCATTGAGGCCACCGCCACCCAGATCGCCGTCATCTACGGGGTGCCCCCGGAGAAGATCGGCGGCAAGACCGGCGACTCCATGACGTATGCGACCGTGGAGCAAAACAGCCTGGACTGCCTCACCTACACGTTCCGCCCCTGGCTGGTTCGCTTCGAGTACGCCTTCAGCACCTGCTTCCCGCGGGGCCAATTCGTGCAGTTCAATACCGACGAATTTCTGCGGATTGACGCCAAAACGAGGGCGGAAATCGACGCTTTGTCGCTGGGAACCGTGCAAACGGGCTGGAAAGGCCGCGACGAGGTTCGCACCTCCTACAACCTGCCGCCGCAGCCGAACTGGCAGCCGCCGGTGCCCCCGGGTGCCGCGCCGGGTGCCCGCCCGGCCGCACCGGCCCGCGAGCCGGGCCCCAAGGGCGCCGTGTCGGGTAGTTCATCGGCGGCCGCAACCCCACCGGGCGGCCCCGCTAAGCAGGCAACGTCTGCGGCGGCCGCCGCACCGATCAGCCGCACCCTGCGCGAACGGTGGGCCACCAACGGGCACGCCGTGGACATCGACGCGTGATCATCACCGTCACCAGTGACGCGGAAGAGCAAAGCGTGCGCAACGCGCTCGCCGTCATTAACACCTTCCGGCGGCGCCCCGCCACGAGAACCCTCGCTACGCGGCCCATCGTTGAGGACACCCCGTGGGTCCGCACCGTGTGGCCGCACGCCGAATACCTCTAAGGAGGACACCACCATGGCCGATGATGGTAAAGAGCCCGCCGACCGATACCCCGACAGTGAAGGTCCCTTCGCCGGCCCGAACAACACGTTCCCCCTCAACACGGAGGGGCGCATCAAAAACGCTTGGGCCCGTATCCACCAGGGCCCGACGAAGGCCAACCACAGCGCCGCGGAGATCGCCAGCATTAAAGCCAAAATCCAGGCCGAGGCCAAGAAGCAGGGCATCACGCTCGAGGAGCACGACGACGGCGGCGGTCGCGCGCTGCTTGAGTACGACACCAGCGAGCGCCGCGTCCTGTTGATGCCCGTGGAAATGCGGGCCCTCCCCGACAGCGACGAACCGTCCCGCGCCATCGGCGGTTACGCTGCCGTGTTCAACCGCGAGAGCCGCCTCATTCCGCGCATGATGGGCGGCAGCTTCGTTGAGCACGTCACCCCCGGTTTCTTTGAGGAGGCCCGCTCCGCGGGCTGGCCCGGGCAGCAAGGCTCCGGGGTGATGTGCCGCT
>NZ_JBKQQD010000130.1:0-2806 GCF_052144515.1 Mycobacterium sp.
CTAGCGGCAACACCACGGTCATAGACACGTTGCCCCTCGCCACGGCGGGGTACTACTCGGTCACCGCCACAGTTGATGCCCAGCACAAGGGTGATGACAGCACGGACTGGTCGTGTTCTCTCCTGGGGGCCGAACCGAATGGCGAGTATCAGAACTACACCGAATCAGATGCGAGCCTGCAGGGTGACGGGGCCGCGTCAAGTGTCTCTATCCCGCTGGTCGCCGGCGTCGAAGTTGTCGCCGGGGAAAAGCTTGAGGTGTCCTGCATCGAGTTCCAGGCAAAGAAGGGGGACTCCGCTGGTGCGGACATTCTGGCGACAATGGATGTCGAGCATCGCAGGTGCGATGAACCCCTGAGCGCCACTGCTCTGGACCACAGACAGCACCCGAGAACCGGCTGCGCCGGTTCGTCTCCAAGCATGCCCCTGAGCGACTGACCGGACCCCTCAAGGCACGCGATCCCGTCTTCACCGAAATGACTGCGGGATGGCTCTACCTGGCCTTGACCGGTCCTCCCCAGCCGAGACAGGCCCATTTGGTGGGCGTAAGCCATTGCACGGCCTGATTCGTCGATGCCAACCCCGCCGAGGGGTAAGCGCCCGTTGTGCGAACACAACCCAATGGGTTTGACACGCACGGACGCCGTCCCTGTATCAGTCGACCCCGGTTTGCGTCCCGGTCGTGAAACTTGCCAGTTGGGTGGAAATGATGCGTGCGGTCGCCGAGTCGTCCTTGCGTTGCACGTACTCATTGCAGCCAACCCATGTTTTGCCGCCCTGTGCGATGGACACCACCGCGGTCAGCACGATGGTGGCGTTAGAAGAGGTCCCGCCCTGGGGCGCCGTCGCACCCTCTTGGTCAAGAAGGAGACCGGTGCTGGCTCCGGGGTTCGCCGCGTACAGGGTGCAGACCCACCCAGAGGTCCCGGACTGGTTATCGACAGCCACGACTGCGTTGACGGCGAAGTCACCGGTTACTTGAGCCGTCTGCTCGGTAATGATCGTGGCGTCACCGTTCTCAAGGTCCACCCGGCCGCTGGTGGTCTGGGCCGCCGCAACGGCTCCAGCCGGCCCTGACGGGCCCACAATCGAGGAACCCTGCCCCCAAGAGGTGGTGCAGGGAAACGTCTTACACGTTCGTACGGCTGGTCCGTAGATGGCTTGCGGTGGTGCCGGGCGGCCTACACCTCCGATAAGCCCCTTCGCGATGTAGAAATCCCCCGTGTTGCCGATCTTGTCGGAGGGAGGCCCGACGCCGCTGAGGATGGTGGCGCCGTTAGTCCCGTTGGTCCCGTTTTGCCCGGGCGCCCCCGCTTGAGCAAGCACCGCCCAATGGGCTGGCGAAGTGGGAACCACGTTGGTGTTCGCCACCACGGCTAGATAGCTCGAACCCTGATAGCTCACGGCATCGCCCTGGCCGTAGGACGTCCTCGGGGCCCAGGCTCCTTGCCAGTTGATGCCCGCTTTGTTCCAGGACACCGCCGTCTCGCCTGCTCTGCATGTCTGGTTCTGGCCAGTGTCGATAATGCGGATGGCACCAGTCGCGGTACGGACACAGCCGTGGAAGACGCCGTTGGCATCCGGTATGGACGCGAAGGCCAGAGCGCCGGTTACGACCGCGAGGCCTGAAGCCAAGACCACCCCGGCAGCTCCCGCACGCAGCCACCGCCGCTTAGGCTTGTGCGGCCCGCTCGCTGGGTCGCGGATGACGAGGACCTTGATATGCATGAGCGATACTCCCCCCAGTCCGAAGGTCGTGTGCCATCGAACTGGATGAGACTATCCCGAGCCCGATCGAGACGCGTCCAGAGCCGACCTGACCCAGCCCCGATTGCGGCGCGGGGTGTTCGCGAGCGTCGGCGCTTTTGGTCAGTGTTGAAATGACGCCTCTCAGGCCACATTTACGAACTCTCGTGTTCGCGACTCCCTTGTTGCCGGATGCCTGGCCTGCCCCTTCCTGCCTCTCCCCGGGCAGAATCGCCGATGAGCTGGTAGCCTCGGCCGTCCAAAGAAGGACCCATTGCCCACAGAGTCCCCGGACGCCGTCTGCAGCGGACCTAAGCAGGGGCCCGTGAGCAACAGGGGGGACGTTTAGGCATGTCGGAACAGATGCCCGGCGAGTTGATCTACGAGTACACCGTCAAATTCACCGGGGTGACTTCCTACGGTGCACCCGACATGGGTGCTTTGTTGTCCGGGGCCGCGGCCCCGCCTCCTCAAGGGGCCCGGTACGACGTCGCCTTCGAGGGCCCGATCGTCGGTCAGAGACTGCGCGGCTCAGTCAAGGGCATCGACTACCTCCACATCCGTCCCGATGGTCGCGGCCAACTCCACATCCACGGAGAAATCACGACCGAAGATGGCAAGAAGATCGCGCTCTGCGCGGATGGTGTCGCCATTTTTAAGGATGGACCGCCCATTGGCGAACTCCGCGAGAACGTGACGTTGACAACTTCCGAACCCGACTATGCCTGGGTAAACCCGCTGCATGTCTGGGCCCCGGGAACCGTCGACCTCGCCAAAGGCGAGGTTCATATAAAGGGCTACGTCGTATAGCGCCTGTCGCTCGGCGTCGGAGGTCTGTTTCGCTCGGGAGCCCGGTTTCGATTGGCAACGCGTTATTTCAGGCCACATTAGTGAACTCTCGTGTTCGCGAGGTCCCTTGTGCCGCGCCTGCCCTAGACACGTGGCTGATATGCGGCTGGGGCTCAATCTCTTTGGAAGCGCGACACCGCAGGCCGTCGACTGAGGTCCTCAGCCTCGAGTCTCTCGGCCACACGGGCAAGGAAGGAACGGATTGTCGATTG
>NZ_JBKQQD010000131.1:0-12684 GCF_052144515.1 Mycobacterium sp.
TCGCCAAGTCCGCCCGTTTGAGCAGTTCTTCGGCCGAAAGGTCCGGTTCGTCGTGCGTGTACTGCTGCGCTGTGCGAGCGACGAACTGCTCAACGTAGGGCGCTAACTGCGCCGGAACGATCGCGCGCGTGATGAACAACCAGGCTTGGGATGTTTGAACGAGGACATCTTCTTCGGTCACGTCTGACAGTAAGAGGGTGCCCAGCCCGATGGCCCAGATTGTGCGGCCTACTTGGTCTGGGTTGAGATCGTCGAGGAGATCACCGTCGGCGATGGCCTTGTTGACCGCGCTGACAATAACCGGCAGCCGTCGGGGGTAAGTTGCCCGTCCGGCGGCGCTGACCTGGCTCAATGCCTGCTCGAGCAGGTGTCCGACCCGAACCCGTTGGTCATGCTTGACCATGTCTGCCACGACGAAGGTAGCGCGGATGTGGTTCTCCAGCGCCCGTGATGTGGTGCTGCGCAGGATGGCATCCTGAATTCGGGCGTCGGCCTCGTCGATGATCGCGGTGGCCACAGATTCCTTGGTTGGGAAGTGGTAGTAGAACGCGCCCTTCGTGATTCGGGACCGGTCGATGATGTCGGTCAGTCCGGTCTCGCCGTAACCGACCTCGTCGAACAGGTCGACGGCGGCATCGATGATCCGCTGCCGCGTCGCCTCGGCCCTGGCCTGGACTGCCATGACCTGACCCCCCGACTCGGATATCACCATATTTTGACGATGACAAATCTAACGACCTCGTTAGTATGGCAGGCACTGCCGCCCTGAGCCAGAAATGCCGCAGCGTTCTCCTTGACGGTTAAATGAGGCTGTGGAAGAGGCAGCACAGTCGCAGCGGCAGGCGATTCGTGACGCGGCGCTGGATGAACTTGTAGCCAGGGGCATCGACGGCTTCACCGTCGAGGGCGTCGCCAAGCGGGCCGGTGTCGACCCGAGGGTGATCATCCAGATGTGGCACGATCGCCGAGTGCTGCTGATGGAAGCCCAGCTCAGCGTCGCCCGCGAGCACGCTCCGACTCCCGACACGGGAAGCCTGCGCGCAGACCTCCTGGCCCTCACGGAGTCACTGGCTGAGCTGGCCAAGACGCCGCAGGGGCGGGCGTGGTTCCATCGGCTTCTTCCGGCGGGCGGGGACGCCGACTTGTCCGAAGTCCGATCCGACTTCTGGCAGGCCCAGTTGAACGAAGTCGCGCCGATTCTGCAGCGGGCCGCCGAGCGCGGCGAGTTACGCGACGGCATCGACCATGCAGATGCGATGCGGATGTTCAGCGCCGCTGTCTATTACGACGTGATCTTCGCCGATACCCCCGTTAGACCCGAATACGCCGCCCTGGTACTCGACATCTTCATCCACGGCATCACCCGGTAGGAACTCACCGGCTTGGGGTCAGCTCGCCTTCGGAGCACCGGCCAGGTGGTCGAACCGGGCCTGTAGCTCGGCAATGATCGCCTCACATCTGGCGGTGTTCCAGCCGCTCAGCCGGTCGATGGGCGGGAAGTCCGCACCGCACCAGTAAGAGACGCACACGTTCACTACATAAGGAATGCAACCGTACCCTATCCGGCACCGACCGGGCCGGTGTGATCGGTTGGGCCGTTCTCCGGGGAAACGCCCGGCGGGCCGGGCGCTCGCTGCAAGCGGAACACTAACGGGGAAGTAGACGAATCACCCGCCTGCCAACACGGCAGAAGATCATCGCCTCATCTTGTTTGCGGCACAGGCATTTGAGGTTGGACGGGTATCGCGTTAGCACCTTCGCGCGTTGAGGCCCCCCACCTGTGCCGCCGCGCCGGGTGCCCGCCGTGGCCCTGTGCGTGCCGCTGAGCCGCCAGCGCCGCCGCCCTGGTTGTAGGTGGGTGCCGACAGCCGGTCAGTGTCGACACCGGCCAGCACCGGTCAGGGCCGCGCCGGATCGGCCCGCCTGGACAACCAGTGACAGCCGGTGACCAGCTCCCAGCAAAATCCGTCCGGCACCGGACGAACGCAGCTAACGCCAGACGCTAGGGACCCGTAGGGACCGGCCCCTCTCAGCAGCCCCGAAAACATGCCCTGACCTGCGGAAATACTGGTGCCCCCGGCAGGATTCGAACCTGCGGCCTTCTGCTCCGGAGGCAGACGCTCTATCCCCTGAGCTACGGGGGCGCACGGACAACATGCTGCGCCATTGGGCCCCGATAGACTAACCCATCGTGGTGACCGCTCGGCCACCGCAATGGATTCGGGGCGGGAACACTTCAGACCATAGGATGGACGCTCGTGACCCCCGCCGACCTGGCTGAGCTGCTCAAAAGCACCGCATCCGCGGTGCTGGCCGAGCACGGCCTCGACGTGTCCGCGCTGCCGCAGACTGTCACGGTAGAGCGTCCGCGGAATCCCGAGCACGGCGATTACGCCAGCAACCTGGCGTTGCAGCTGAGCAAAAAAGTCGGCGTAAACCCGCGTGAACTGGCCGGATGGCTTGCCGAGGCACTGGCGCACGCCAACGGCATCGCGGGCGCAGAAGTGGCCGGGCCGGGCTTTATCAATATGCGGCTGGAGGCCTCGGCGCAGGCCACGATCGTCAACACCGTCCTCGATGCCGGCACAAGGTTCGGCAGCTCTGGCGACTTGGCCGGACACAAGATCAACCTCGAATTCGTCTCGGCCAACCCGACCGGGCCGATCCACATCGGCGGCACTCGCTGGGCCGCCGTCGGCGACGCGCTGGGCCGGTTGCTGTCCACTCAGGGCGCCGACGTGGTGCGCGAATACTATTTCAACGACCACGGCGCCCAGATCGACCGGTTCGTCAGCTCGCTGATCGCCGCCGCCAAGGACGAGCCCATCCCGGCCGACGGCTACGCGGGCAGCTACATCACCGACATCGCCGCGCAGGTACTAGAGAAGGCGCCCGACGCGCTGAGCTTGCCCGAAGCCGAGATGCGGGAGACCTTCCGCGAAATCGGTGTCGACTTGATGTTCACCCACATCAAGGAGTCGTTGCACGAGTTCGGCACCGACTTCGACATCTACACGCACGAAGAGTCGATGCACACCAGCGGCCGTGTGGACCAGGCCATCGCCCGGCTCCGCGAGACCGGCAACATCTACGAGAAGGACGGCGCAACTTGGTTGCGCACCAGTGCTTTTGGTGACGACAAGGACCGCGTCGTGATCAAAAGCGATGGCAACCCGGCCTATATCGCTGGTGATCTCGCGTATTACCTGGACAAGCGGCAACGCGGCTTCGACTTGTGCATCTACATGCTCGGTGCCGACCACCACGGCTATATCGCCCGCCTCAAGGCTGCGGCCGCGGCGTTCGGTGACGACCCGGCCACCGTCGAGGTGCTCATCGGGCAGATGGTCAACCTGGTGCGTGACGGCCAACCGGTCCGGATGAGCAAGCGGGCCGGCACCGTGATCACGCTCGACGACCTGGTCGAGGCGATCGGCGTCGACGCCGCGCGCTACAGCCTGATCCGCTCATCCGTGGACACCGCGATCGACATCGACTTGGCGCTGTGGTCCTCGGCGTCGGACGAAAACCCGGTCTATTACGTGCAATACGCGCATGCCCGGCTGTCGGCGCTGGCCCGCAACGCCGCCGAACTCGGCCTGATTCCCGACACAAACCACCTCGAGCTGCTCAGCCACGACAAAGAGGGCACGCTGTTGCGCACCATCGGCGAATTCCCGCGGGTGCTCGAAACCGCGGCGTCCCTGCGCGAACCGCACCGGGTATGCCGCTACCTGGAGGACCTCGCCGGTGACTACCACCGGTTCTACGACTCGTGCCGCGTTTTGCCGCAGGGCGACGAGCAGCCGACCGATCTGCACACCGCGCGTCTGGCGCTGTGTCAGGCGACCCGTCAGGTGATCGCCAACGGCCTGCAGATCCTCGGCGTCAGCGCCCCGGAGCGAATGTGAACGCCCATCCCGCCGGCCCCCGGCACGCCGAAGAAAGCCGTCACCCAAGCGGCCCGCCGCGCCCACAGTCGGCCGAAGAGCTACTCAGGCTGGCGCCGAATGTCTGGCCCCGCAACACGACTCGCGACGACAGCGGAGTGGCCGGCATCGCTGGCGTCAAGCTGACGGACCTCGCGCACGAGTACGGCACCCCGCTGTTCGTCATCGACGAGGAAGACTTCCGTGGTCGCTGCGCAGAGATGGCCGCCGCATTCGGCGGCGGCGCCCACGTGCACTATGCCGCCAAGGCCTTCGTGTGCAGCGAAATCGCGCGCTGGATCGACGAAGAAGGCCTTTCGCTGGACGTGTGCACCGGCGGGGAGCTGGCCGTCGCATTGCACGCCGACTTCCCGCCGGAGCGGATTGCCTTGCACGGCAACAACAAATCGGTCGCAGAGTTGACCGCTGCGGTCAAAGCCGGAATAGGCCACGTCGTGGTGGACTCGATGACCGAAATCGAACGCCTCGACGCCATCGCCGGCGAAGCGGGCATCGTCCAGGACGTCATGGTGCGCCTCACTGTTGGCGTGGAGGCCCACACCCACGAATTCATCTCCACCGCACACGAAGACCAGAAATTCGGGTTGTCGGTGGCCAGCGGCGCGGCGATGGCGGCCATCCGGCGGGTATTCGCCACCGATCACCTGCGACTGGTCGGGCTGCACAGCCATATCGGCTCGCAGATCTTCGAGGTCGACGGCTTCGAACTTGCCGCGCATCGGGTCATCGGCCTGCTGCGCGAGATTGTCGGCGAGTTCGGCCCCGAAAAGACGGCGCAGCTATCGACCGTGGATCTCGGTGGTGGACTGGGCATCTCGTATCTACCGCCCGACGATCCGCCACCGGTAGCCGAGCTGGCGGCCAAGTTGAGTGCCATCGTGAGCAACGAATCGGCCGCCGTGGGACTGCCGGCGCCCAGGCTGGTCGTCGAACCCGGGCGCGCCATCGCCGGGCCGGGCACCATCACGCTCTATCAGGTCGGCACCGTGAAGGACGTCGACGTGAGCGCCACGGCGCACCGGCGATACGTCAGCGTCGACGGCGGCATGAGCGACAACATCCGCACCGCGCTCTACGACGCGCAGTACGACGTCCGGCTGGTCTCGAGGACCAGCGACGCACCCGCGGCAGCGGCGCGTATCGTCGGAAAGCACTGCGAGAGTGGCGATATCGTCGTGCGTGACACCTGGGTGCCCGACGACCTGCGGCCCGGCGACCTCCTCGGGGTGGCCGCTACCGGCGCCTACTGCTATTCGCTGTCGAGCCGTTACAACATGGTTGGCCGTCCCGCTGTGGTGGCGGTGCGCACTGGGCAGGCCCGTTTGATCCTGCGCAGGGAGACGGTCGATGATCTGCTGAGTTTGGAAGTGAGGTGAACAGTGCCCGGTGACGAAAAAGTAGTCGGTGTTGCGGTACTCGGGTTGGGCAACGTCGGCAGCGAAGTTGTCCGCATCATCGAGGACAGCGCGGACGATCTCGCGGCCCGCGTCGGCGCCCGGCTGGTGCTGCGCGGCATCGGAGTGCGCCGTGTCGCCGCCGACCGCGGTGTGCCGGTCGGCCTGCTCACCGACAACGTCGAAGAACTCGTCTCCCGCGAAGACGTCGACATCGTCGTGGAGGTGATGGGACCGGTCGAGCCGTCCCGCAAGGCGATCCTGTCCGCGATCGAGCATGGCAAGTCCGTCGTTACGGCGAACAAAGCCCTGTTATCCGTATCTACCGGCGAACTGGCCCAGGCCGCTGAAAACGCCCATGTGGACCTCTATTTCGAGGCGGCGGTGGCGGGTGCCATCCCGGTAATCCGGCCGCTCACCCAGTCGCTGGCCGGCGACACGGTGCTGCGGGTGGCCGGCATCGTCAACGGCACCACCAATTACATCCTTTCCGAGATGGACAGCACCGGAGCGAGCTATGACGCGGCTCTGGCCGACGCCAGCGCCCTGGGCTATGCCGAGGCCGATCCCACCGCCGACGTCGAAGGCTATGACGCCGCGGCTAAGGCCGCGATCCTGGCATCGATCGCCTTCCACACCCGGGTGACCGCCGATGACGTCTATCGCGAGGGCATCACGAAGATCACCCCGGCCGACTTCGCGTCCGCTCGGGCCTTGGGCTGCACCATCAAGTTGCTGTCCATCTGTGAGCGCATCACCACCGACGATGGTCGGCAACGGGTTTCGGCGCGGGTATATCCGGCATTGGTGCCCTTGTCGCATCCTCTTGCCACGGTCAGCGGAGCGTTCAACGCCGTGGTGGTCGAGGCCGAAGCGGCTGGGCGGCTGATGTTCTACGGCCAGGGCGCCGGCGGAGCCCCCACCGCCTCGGCAGTCACCGGCGACCTGGTGATGGCCGCCCGTAACCGGGTTCTGGGCAGCCGCGGGCCAAAAGAGTCCAAATACGCCGAACTGCCCATCGCACCAATGGGTTTCATATCCACCCGCTATTACGTCAGCATGAATGTCGCCGACACCCCCGGCGTATTGTCCTCGGTGGCAGCGGAATTCGCCAAGCGCGAGGTGAGCATCGCCGAGGTTCGCCAAGAGGGCGTGGTGGACGAGGGTGGCCGACGGGTGGGAGCCCGCATCGTCGTCGTCACCCACCACGCCACCGACGCCGCGCTCTCCGAAACCGTCGATGCGCTCGCCGACTTGGATGTCGTGCACGATGTCGCAAGCGTGCTGCGACTGGAAGGAAACGACGAATGAGCGTTCCGCGGACGGCCATCCACCAACCGTGGCCGGGGGTGATCGCGGCCTACCGTGACCGGCTACCGGTGGCCGCGGATTGGACCCCTGTCACCCTGCTGGAGGGCGGTACTGCGCTGATCCCGGCGGCGAGACTCTCCGAACGGACCGGCTGCACGGTCTACCTCAAGGTCGAGGGCCTCAACCCCACCGGCTCATTCAAGGACCGGGGCATGACGATGGCGGTCACCGACGCGGTGGCGCGCGGTCAGCAGGCCGTGTTGTGCGCCTCGACCGGAAACACCTCGGCATCGGCGGCGGCCTACGCGGCGCGCGCCGGCATCACCTGCGCGGTGCTGATACCGCAGGGCAAGATCGCGATGGGCAAGCTCGCGCAGGCGGTTATGCACGGCGCCAAGATCATCCAAATCGACGGCAACTTCGACGACTGTCTGGAACTCGCACGCAAAATGGCCGCCGATTTCCCGACGATCTCGTTGGTCAACTCGGTCAACCCGGTGCGCATCGAGGGCCAGAAAACTGCGGCGTTCGAAATCGTCGACGTGCTGGGCGCCGCGCCGGACGTGCATGCCCTTCCGGTCGGCAACGCGGGGAACATCACCGCCTACTGGAAGGGATACACCGAGTATCACCACGAGGGTGTGATCGACAAGCTGCCCCGGATGCTGGGCACCCAGGCGGCAGGCGCGGCGCCCCTGGTACACGGCGAACCGGTGAGCCACCCCGAGACCATCGCGACCGCGATCCGCATCGGCGCACCGGCGTCGTGGACGGCGGCCGTGAAGGCGCAGCAGCAGTCCAACGGTCGGTTCCTGGCCGCCACCGACGAGGAGATCCTGGCGGCCTACCACTTTGTGGCCAGCGCCGAAGGCGTCTTCGTCGAACCCGCTTCGGCCGCCAGCATCGCGGGCCTGCTCAAGGCCATCGACGACGGCTGGGTGGCGCGCGGATCGACGGTGGTGTGCACGGTGACCGGCAACGGCCTGAAGGATCCTGACACGGCGCTGAGGGACATGCCGCAGGTGTCCCCGCTGCCGGTGGATCCGGTGCTCGTCGTCGAAAAGCTGGGGCTCGTTTGATGCTGCCCGCCGGCCTCATGGCCACCGCCGTGGTATCGGCGTCGAGCGCCAACCTCGGCCCGGGATTTGACAGCATCGGTCTGGCATTGAGCCTGTGCGACGAGATCGTCGTCGAGACAACGGATTCCGGCTTGGTTGTGGTGGTCGACGGTGAGGGCGCCGACCAGCTACCGCGAGGCCCCGAACACCTGGTGGTGCGCGCCGTCCAGCACGGGCTGCAGGCCGCGGGGACCAGCGCCGGCGGTCTGGTGGTGTGCTGCCGCAACGTCATCCCGCATTCCCGTGGTCTCGGGTCCTCCGCGGCGGCCGTGGTCGGTGGCCTGGCCGCAGCCAACGGCCTTGTCGCGCAAACAGATTCGACGCCGCTCAGCGAATCTCAACTGATTCAGCTGTCGTCGGAGTTCGAGGGCCACCCCGACAACGCGGCGGCTGCGGTGTTGGGCGGTGCCGTGGTGTCGTGGACCGACCGAAGCGGTGATCGGCCCGGCTATTCCGCGGTGCCGCTGCGGCTCCATCGCGATATCCGTTTGTTCCTTGCGATTCCCGAAGAGCGCTCCCTGACCGCGGAGACCCGGGTGCTGCTGCCCGCCCAGGTCAGCCACCAGGAAGCGCGGTTCAACGTCAGCCGTGCCGCGTTACTGGTGGTGGCGCTCACCGAACGACCCGATCTGCTGATGGCGGCCACCGAAGATGCGCTTCATCAGCCTCAACGTGCCTCGATGATGCCGGCCTCCGCGGAATATATGCGGCTGTTGCGGCGTTATGGCGTGTCAGCGACGCTTTCCGGGGCAGGTCCTTCGCTGATAGCACTGACTACAGAGGCGGAGTTGCCGCGGGAAGCGCTGGAGTACGGTCCCGCAAACGGATTCAGCATCACCGAGATGACTGCCGGCGACGGAGTTCGCTGGAGCCCGGGAGTAACAGTTCCAGGCTGATCGGTAACGTTGCGGGAGGGGTTGCTTGCTTCCGACCCGGAAGCGGGCTATCCTCGGACCCGTCCAGCAATCGCAGCATACGCATCTGCACAAATATTGCCTTGCCGCTAGGACAACTACCAAATTCTTCTCGTGAACGAGGTTCGCCGCTTGACCGCCGATCCCGGCGATCACCGTCGCAGAGTCGATGATTGGGCGCACTCGGCGAATTGGCTGAATGCAACGAACCCCTTATCTGAAGTGATCAGCAGGGGAAGAAAGGAAATCCGTGACTGATACGGACCTCAACGTCATCACGGCTGACGAAAGTACCGACGGCTATCAGCTGTCGGACTCCGTGACCACAAACAATCAAGACGCCCAAACCACGGCTTCGGTGGACAAGGGGGTGGACAAGGGGGCGGGCTCTCTGTCCACCATGGTGCTGCCCGAACTGCGCGCGTTGGCCAATCGAGCCGGCGTCAAGGGGACGTCGGGCATGCGTAAGAACGAACTCATTGCCGCGATTCAGGAGACCAGGGGACAGGGACAGGCCAACGGCGCGTCCACCACCCACGCTCCGTCAGCGCAAAGCCACGACGAATCCGCTCCTGCGCCAAGCTCTGACGCAGCGGCGGCCCAAGGGGAACAGAACGATTCGGCTAATTCAGGGGCCGAGGGGCCGCGCCGGGAACGACGCGGCGCATCCCGCGAAGCGGGGTCGACCACACGGTCCGACGAGGACACGCCCGCCGAGAAGACTGAGAACCGCCGCGGTGCCCAACAGGGCACCAAGACCGACGAGCGCGGATCGGACGGGGGCGGCGACCAGAGCGGGGACCAGCAAGGCTCGGGCGGCCAGCAGGGCCGCGGCTCGAATCAGCAAGATGACGACGGCGAAGGCCGTCAAGGCCGGCGAGGCCGCCGGTTCCGCGATCGCAGGCGCCGCGGTGAGCGGTCGGGCGAGGGTGGCGAAACCGAACTCCGCGAGGACGACGTCGTCCAGCCGGTAGCCGGCATTCTTGACGTCCTCGACAATTACGCCTTCGTGCGCACCTCCGGCTACCTGGCCGGCCCGCACGACGTCTACGTGTCCATGAATATGGTGCGCAAGAACGGCTTGCGCCGCGGTGACGCGGTAACCGGTGCGGTTCGGGTGCCCAAGGAAGGCGAGCAGCCCAACCAGCGGCAGAAGTTCAACCCGCTGGTACGGCTGGACAGCGTCAACGGTGGACCGGTCGAAGACGCCAAGAAGCGGCCCGACTTCAGCAAGCTCACGCCGTTGTACCCCAACCAGCGGCTTCGTCTGGAAACCACGCCGGACCGGCTGACCACGCGGGTCATCGACCTGATCATGCCGATCGGCAAGGGCCAGCGCGCGCTGATCGTGTCGCCGCCCAAGGCGGGTAAAACGACGATCCTGCAGGACATCGCCAACGCGATCACCAAAAACAACCCGGAATGCCACCTCATGGTCGTGCTCGTCGACGAGCGCCCCGAGGAGGTCACCGACATGACGCGTTCGGTCAAGGGCGAGGTCATCGCTTCGACGTTCGACCGGCCGCCGACAGACCACACGGCGGTCGCCGAGCTGGCGATCGAGCGTGCCAAGCGGCTCGTCGAGCAGGGCAAGGACGTCGTAGTGCTGCTGGACTCGATCACCCGCCTGGGCCGCGCCTACAACAACGCGTCGCCGGCGTCGGGCCGCATCCTGTCCGGCGGTGTCGACTCCACCGCGCTGTACCCGCCCAAGCGTTTCCTGGGCGCCGCGCGCAATATCGAGGAAGGCGGATCGCTGACCATCATCGCCACCGCGATGGTCGAGACCGGCTCCACCGGCGACACGGTCATCTTCGAGGAGTTCAAGGGCACCGGTAACGCCGAGCTCAAGCTGGACCGCAAGATCTCCGAACGCCGGGTCTTCCCCGCCGTCGACGTGAACCCGTCCGGCACCCGTAAGGACGAGCTCTTGCTCTCACCCGACGAGTTCGGCATCGTGCACAAGCTGCGCCGTGTGCTGTCGGGTCTGGATTCCCACCAGGCCATCGACTTGCTGATGTCGCAGCTGCGCAAGACCAAGACCAATTACGAGTTCCTGGTCCAGGTGTCCAAGACGACACCGGGTTCCATGGACAACGATTAGCACGACTAGCCTTACCAGCCGTGCCGGAGACGCTTCAGCAACTACTTCGTGAGCGGTTGGACCAAGACACGACGGCGCTGAAGTACGGCGATCGGGTCTGGAGCTGGCGTGATCACCTGGCCGATGCGACCGGCACCGCCGCCGCGTTGATTGGCATCGCGGATCCGGATCGGCCCCTGCATGTCGGCGCGCTGCTGGGCAACACCCCCGAGATGCTCACCGCCATGGCGTCGGCGGCGCTCGGCGGCTATGTGCTGTGCGGAATCAACGACACCCGACGAGGCGAAGCGCTGGCCAGGGATATTCTGCGTGCCGACTGTCAGATCCTGCTCACCGACCCGGCGCACAAAGAGTTGCTGGACGGTCTCGAACTACCCGGCGTCCAGGTGCTGGACGTGTCCAGCGAGTCGTGGTCGGCCCTGCTCGCCGATGCTGGTCCGCTGACCCCATACCGCGAGGTCGCGCCTACCGATACCTTCATGATGATCTTCACCTCGGGGACCAGCGGTGAGCCCAAGGCGGTGCAGGTCACCCACCTGGTCGTGCTGTTTGCCGGCATGTCGCTCATCGAGCGGTTCGAGGTCGGTGGCACCGACGTCTGCTATCTGTCGATGCCGCTGTTTCACTCCAACGCGCTGCTGGCCGGCTGGAGCGTGGCGGTGGGCGCCGGCACGGCCATGGTCCCCGCCACGTTCTCGGCATCGGGCCTGCTTCCCGATCTGCGCCGGTACGGCGCCACCTACATGAACTACGTCGGCAAACCGCTCGCGTACGTGCTGGCCACGCCCGAGCAACCCGATGACCACGACAACCCGTTGCGCGTCGCGTTCGGCAACGAGGCAAGCGATCGCGATATCGCGGCGTTCAGCAGCCGTTTCGGTTGCACGGTGTGGGACGGTTTCGGCTCCACCGAGGGCGCGATCATCATCACCCGGGAAGACGGTTGCCCGCCGGGATCGCTGGGCCGGGGCTTTCCCGGCGTCGGCATTTACAACCCGGACACGCTGGCCGAGTGTCCCGTGGCCACGTTCGGCGCGGACGGCGTCCTGACCAATGCCGACGAAGCGATCGGGGAGCTGGTCAACACGACGGGTGCGGGCATGTTCGCCGGCTACTACAACGACCCGGAGGCCACCGGCGCACGCGTTCGGCACGGCATGTACTGGTCGGGCGACCTCGCCTACCGCGACGCCGACGGGTGGATCTATTTCGCCGGCCGCAGCGGCGATTGGTTGCGCGTGGACGGGGAGAACATGACCACGGCGCCCATCGAACGGATCCTGCAGCGGTTGACGCCCATCAGCCAGGTCGCGGTGTATGCCGTGCCCGACGAAAACGTCGGTGACCAGGTGATGGCCGCGATCGTGTTGGCCGATGGCGCCGAACTGACGCCCGAGGAGTTCGGCGGTTTCCTGGCCGAACAGCACGACTTGTCGCCCAAGGCGTGGCCCCGCTACGTCTGGCTGGCCGATCGGCTGCCGACCACCGCGACCAACAAGATCCTCAAACGAGAACTGATCGCCCGCGGCGCGACCCCCGAAGGCGGTGTGCTCTGGATGCGCAACGGGCGAAGCAGGGCCTACACGTAGCGCGCCGTTTGCACGGGAATGCCGGGGCGCATCTCGGTGTTTGGGCTGGTGTGGGTTGACCTGGCATAATCGACGGTCGACCACTTCCGAACCAGTCCAGGTTCGCGGAGCTAATGTCCCCCCGCCGGATCGAAGACGGCGGGCGGCAGACGATCGAAGAGGACATCATGAAAGCTGAGATTCACCCCGCGTACGAAGAGACCACAGTGCTCTGCGGTTGCGGCAACACCTTCCAGACCCGCAGCACCAAGCCGGGCGGTCGCATCGTGGTCGAAGTCTGCTCGCAGTGCCACCCCTTCTACAC
>NZ_JBKQQD010000132.1:0-2644 GCF_052144515.1 Mycobacterium sp.
GGTGGGTCATGACGTGGTCGAGCAGCGCCTCGAGGCTGGCCGTGGCGAGGCATACGACACTGTCGGCCGCGCCGTAGTACATCCGGATCGTGTCGCCGTCGTCGTCGAGGATCCAGCCGCACGGGAAGACGACATCGGCCACGTCACCGGAGCGTTCGTAGGGCGCAGACGGACCGAA
Organism: Mycobacterium sp.; assembly: GCF_052144515.1. Lineage (GTDB taxonomy): Bacteria > Actinomycetota > Actinomycetes > Mycobacteriales > Mycobacteriaceae > Mycobacterium. Next base: position 179 of record NZ_JBKQQD010000132.1, read on the forward strand.
CACCCACTCGTTGCCGCGAGCGATCACCCGGGTCGGGTCGTCGCGGTCGAGGAGCGCGAGCCCGAGACGGTAGATGGCTCCCGACGCGGTTGTGCGGACGCTGTGGTAGCAGAGGAGCCACCCGGCGTGGGTCAGCATCGGTGGGGGGCCCAGGCCCAACCGTGTTGGCGTCCCACCACCCGCCGCGACGGGCCGGTAGCAGGACCTTGGAGTCGCCGAAGTGGCGCAGATCAGGACTCCACGACAACCAGATGTGCGCTCCGAGTCCCGGCATCTGCGCCGTCGGCCGGTGGATCAGCGCCCACCGGCCGTCGAAGGTGGTCGGCAACAGTGCAGCGTCCTTGTTCTCGGGGGACTGCAGGACGCCGCGACGGTCGAAGTGCACGAAGTCCCGTGTGGATGCGAGCAGGACCAGCGGTCCGGTGGTGGAGAAGCCGGTGTACACGATGAGGTACTCGTCGCCGACCCGGGTGATCCGTGGGTCCTCGACACCCCAGTGCTCCTCGAAGGTCGAGGTCTGCGCGAACATTCCCCGATCGCGCTCCACGGTCCAGTTGCCGTAGCCGTCGGGGCTTCGGGCGACCACCAGGTAGGACAGGCCGGTGCGGTCCTCCACCCGCAACAGCAGCAGGGTCTGGCCTTCGAAGACCGTCGCACCGGGGTTGAACACGGCGTTGACCATCCGTGGCAAGTCAGCGGCGGTGATGATCGGATTGCCGGGATGGCGCACGAACATCTCGGCCAGGCCACCCCGCGACGGCGCGGGCGGGTCGGCGGAGGTCATGCGACGCAGGCCCGGTCGCTCGGGAGAGCCACCTCATGGGCTCGTCGCAGCGCCGTGAGGAACACAATGGTCGACTCGGCGCCCTGGTTGGCGTTGGGCCCATCGACCTGCAGCCCGTCGAAGCAACCCCCGGTTCGATCGTCGAACATGGCGACGCCGAGGTCGTTTCGACCGGTGAACCACCCGGCGGACCGGATCGTCACGTCGGCCCAGTCGGCCTGGCCGGTCACGGTGAACGCCCGCGCCGCGGCGTCGGCCATGGCGCCCGCCTCGATCGGTTGCTGGTCGAACGCTGGTCGGGGTTCGCCGCCGGTCCAGCCGTGGGTCGGCGTGAAGCTGAAGTGACCCCGGGGCGCCGTCTGCTCGGCGACGAGCCAGTCCAGGAGCCGCAACCCCTCGGCGCGGGCCCGCTCGGCCAGCTGCCGCACCAACTCGTCGCTGGCCATACCCGGCTGCGGCTGCGCCGCATCCAAGTCCACCACAGCGTTCTCATGGCTTATCACATCGGTCACAGTGTCTCCTTCTTCCTTAGGGCGGACGCTACCTGCTGGGGGGGAGCGAGTCGCGCGTTACTGGTCTCGTTTGTAAAGAATTGAGACGTGGCCGCTGGGATAGGTTGGGCAACAGAAACCGCCAGGTGGCCGTGTCTCAGAAGTTGACTCAAAACCACTGTCTCATATTGATGTGTTCTGCGACTTTTGAGACACTCATGGCATGGCATTCGACACCGCCCCCGCTGCGACCGGAACACAACTGGGCTACGCCCGAGTCAGCACCGGACATCAATCCCTCGACCAACAAGTCGATGCGCTGACGGCGGCAGGCGTCGAGGGCGCTCGCGTCTACTCAGACAAACTGTCTGGCACATCAACCCGCGAGCAGCGTCCCGGCTTAGCGGCGCTGCTGGACTACGCCCGCGAAGGAGACGCCATCGTGGTGGTCGGCATCGACCGCCTGGGCCGCAACGCCTCCGAGGTGATGACGACGATCCGCGAGCTAGGAGAGCGTGGGATCGTGCTCCGGTCGCTCCGCGAAGGCATCGACACCTCGAATGCCACAAGTCGGATGGTGGCCGGCGTCCTCGCGAGTCTTGCCGAGCTTGAGTTGGAGTTGGGCCGCGAACGCCGCTCAGCCGCACACGAAGCCCGTCGGGCACGCGGGCAGTCCATTGGACGACCGAAGGCTCTGGACGCTTCGAAGGCTGCTCTTGCTCAGCGGATGCACGCCAGCGGCGAGAATGCTTCCACTATCGCCGCAACGCTAGGCGTGTCTCGGGCGACCATCTATCGCGTACTTAGCGACCAGACGAGCTGAGTGTTGCGCAAAGCCCCGAGCGATTCTGTCTGGACTCGCTGAGTCGCGCTGTCAAGTTGATGGGCCCCGGGTTGACGGCGCGAATTGGCTCTAGGCTGTTGGTCGGTTGGCTCTTGGTCGGTGATTGCGTGGCTCTGGTTGTGCTTCGGCGGCTCAGATCTGCGCGCTCGGGGGTCATAGATACGTGTGCGACCGGTCTTAATCTGCGCGTTTGCGCTGATATTTTGCCGCACGAGGTAGCTGCATGCTGGCTAGCATGAGCGACATTGATCCGCGTGCGGATGCGCCGCTGGTGGACTGGAGCGAGCTGGGCGTGAGCGGGCTTTTGCCGACGGGCACGGTGACGCTGCTGTTGGCTGACGTGGAGG
>NZ_JBKQQD010000133.1:0-14595 GCF_052144515.1 Mycobacterium sp.
GCTTCTCCTTGGCGGTGTCAGGAATGACCAGACCGGACGCGGTCGTGGTCTCGGCCTCGTTGGCCTGCACGAGAATCTTGTCCTCGAGTGGCTTGATGTTCACCTTCGCCACGATTGGAGCCCTCCATGAGTTAGATCGGGTTCGGGGCCTTCGCCCCGACCAGAGTTGGCGGTCGGTCCGGGGCTTGCCCCGGGACCGTCCGAATTACCAGGTGATTCGGCATCCGTCCGTGCCCGAGCGCCGTCGTCGCGGGTGCCGACACAGGGGTTTGGCCGATTGCCACCTAGCACTCTATACACGAGAGTGCTAGCACTCAAGGCCGCCCCCCTGCCGAAGCGAAACCACAGGCACACGCCGTGGCGAATCGCTTCCAAGAATCCGCCGACCGTTGATAATCGCAGTGTGTTCACTGCCATGCTCAACCCGGCCCGCACCGCGGCAACGCTGATCGTCGCGCTCGCCCTCGGTTTGGCTGGGGCGGGGGTGGACATCGGATTGGCCCAGGCAGACCCCAATGGCCAGATGTACGGCAACCCCGCAGCCGCCGCACGCTACTGGCGCTACCAGCGCGGGGAAGACTGCGGCCTGATGGCCGTCGCCGACGTGGTCGGCCAGCTCACCGGAAGGGAACCCCTGCAAATCGGCATCGAGTTGCGCGGCGTGTTCACTAAGAGCGAAGCCCACCGCGGCGGCATCTACCGCTTTGACGGCACCTCCCCCGAAGACATGGTCGTGCTGCTGCAGAAATACGGCATCCAATCCCAGCTGACGACTGGCAACACCATGGAGGCACTGGAGCAGGCCCTGGCCGGTGGCCACAAAGTGATCGCCGCGGTCAACGCCGAAACCATTTGGAACTACCCGGCGGGCCAGGGACAGCGGACCGAACCCGACCACGCTGTCGTCGTCACCGGAGTCGATACCCGCGCCGACATCGTCCACCTCAACGACAGCGGCACCCCCAACGGCCGCGACGAGCAGCTCCCCATGGCTACCTTCACCCAAGCCTGGGCAACCGGAAACAACCTGCTCATCGTCACCCAACAGACCAGCTAACGCAGCATTCAGGGCACCTGCCCGCGCACCACCGGCAGACCCGGGTCGCTCGCGACGTCCAGCGGCGACGGCGGAGCGCCCGCGGCCACCAGATGCGCGGCGAATGCGGCGATCATCGCCCCGTTGTCGGTGCACAGCCCGGGCCGGGGGATCCGCAGGGTCAGGCCCACCGCCGCGCAGCGCTGTGCGGCCAGCTCGCGCAGCCGCGAGTTGGCGGCCACTCCCCCCGCGATCAGCAGAGTTGAGACGCCGAGCCGGGTTGCCGCACGCACCGCCTTCGTGGTCAGCACGTCGGCGACGGCTTCCTGGAACCCGGCGGCGACATCGGCGGTCGGCGCATCGGGATGACTCTCCACGTAGCGTGCGACCGCGGTCTTGAGCCCGGAGAAGCTGAAGGCATACGGGTCGTCGGCCGGGCCGGTCATGCCGCGCGGGAACGCGATCGCGTCGCGATCGCCGGTGCGCGCCAGGTCGTCGAGGACCCTGCCGCCCGGATAGCCCAGGCCCAGCAGCCGCGCCACCTTGTCGTAGGCCTCGCCGGCGGCGTCGTCAACGGTGCTGCCCAGCTCGATGATCGGCTGGCCGAGCGAACGCACATGCAGCAGGTGGGTGTGACCCCCCGACACCAGCAGCGCCACACACTCGGGTAGCGGTCCGTGTTCGTACACGTCGGCGGCCAGGTGCCCGCCCAGGTGGTTGACGGCGTAGAACGGCACGCCCCACGCAGCCGAATACGCTTTGGCCGCAGCGACTCCCACCAACAACGCGCCGGCCAGCCCGGGCCCGATGGTGGCCGCGACGATACCGGGCCGGTCCAGACCGGCGCCCGCCAGCGCGCGGCGCATGGTGGGACCGAGCGCCTCCAGGTGCGCCCGGGAGGCGATCTCGGGGACCACGCCGCCGAACCGGACGTGCTCGTCGACGCTGGAGGCCACCTCGTCGGCCAATATGGTTACGGTGCCATCGGAGTCTAGGCGCGCGATGCCGACACCCGTTTCGTCGCAAGAGGTTTCGATGGCCAAGACGATGGTCATGCGCGCCGCTGCTCCTCATCGCTTCGCTCTGCATCGTCGCCGGCGCGGGTCATAACGACTCCCGGCGCATCGTGTAGGCGTCGGCGCCGCTGACCCGGTAGTAGCGCCTGCGCAGGCCGACCTGCTCGAATCCCATGCTGCGGTACAACGCGATGGCCGCCTCGTTGTCGGTACGGACCTCCAGGTGGACGACGCCGCCGTCGGCGAACTTCAACAGTTCCGCCAGCATCCTGCGGCCGATGCCTTGTCCCTGATATGCCGGGTCCACTCCGATGGTGTGCACCTCGTATTCGAAAGGCGGTTTGCGGCCCAACCGCGAGATGCCGGCGTAACCGACCAGCATGCCGCTGGTTCGCGCGGCGACGTAGTGGTTATGGGTGGCGGCCAGCTCGCGTTCAAACGCGAGCGCCGGCCACGGATCGTCCCCATCGAACAGCTGCGCCTCCAGCTCGGCGCACCGGCCGGCGTCGGCGGGTGTCAAGGCACCGATGGTCACGGGTTCGCTGCAGGCGATCATCAGCGCGCCGCCAACGGCTTGGCGTCGGGCCGGCGCAGGTACAGCGCCACCAGCGGCAGCGGGCGCTCCGACCAGTCGGGGACCGCGGCGACCAGGCCGGCCGGCGTCGGGTAGACCGGCTCGCAGCGCGGCAGGTCGAAAAGCGCCGCGTGCTCGGGTGAGCCGGCAACAACCCGCGCCGGGCCGGGATCGACGTCGGCGGGCGCGTTTACTCCCGGGCCATGCATGCGGAACCCGTCTTGGTATCGGGCCCAATAGATTTCGCGCCGGCGGGCGTCGGTGACCACCAAGGTGTCGCCGGTGGTCAGCACGCCGATCGCGTCCAGGCTGCACACACCGTGCACCGGGATGCCCAGCGCATGCCCGTAGGCGGCGGCTGTCGCCATCCCGGCCCGCAGACCGGTGAACGGGCCGGGACCGCAGCCCACCACGACGGCGTCGAGATCGGCCATCGTCAGTTCGGCATCGGCCAGCGCGGCCAGCACGTTGGGCGTCAGCCGCTCGGCGTGTGCCCGTGCGTCGACGGTGACCCGCTCGGCGAGGACCGCGAGATCGTCGCGCCGCACGATCCCCGCGGTGACGGCCGGGGTGGCGGTGTCTAGGGCCAGGACGACGCTCACGAGCCCCACTCCCAGGTCGCGATCCTGGTGTCGGAGTGGCTGATTCGCTCGAGACGGATGTCGAGGTGGCGTTCGGAGAGGCGTTCGGCCAGGCCTTCGCCCCACTCCACCACGACGACCGCGTCCTGCAGATCGGTGTCGAGGTCCAACGAGTCGAGTTCACCCAGCAGGTCGGCGGCGCTGTGGTCCAACAGCCGGTAGACGTCGACGTGAATCATCGCCGGAGCACCGGGCCGCCGCGGCGGATGCACCCGCGCCAGCACGTAGGTCGGCGACGTGACCGGGCCGTCGACGTCCATCGCCGCGGCAATCCCCTTGGCCAGCACCGTCTTTCCCGCGCCCAGCGGACCAGACAGCACCACCACGTCACCCGCGCGCAGCCCCTCACCGAGCCGGGCCCCCAGCGCGACGGTGTCCTCAACGCGCTCCAGCGTCGCCGTGCCCTTCAATGCGGACCGCCTACTCATGGCGCCGCAACCGCTCCCGGAATCGGCGGTAGCGTTGGGCCATCTTGCTGGGGATGGCCCGGTTCACCAGCCGGATCAGCCCGTCATTGATGGCGTCGGGCTTGTCCAGCAGCGCCAGGTGACTGGCACCGGTGACGATGACCAGTTCGGATCGCGGCAGCGAGGCCGCCATCTTTCGCGAGTACTCATCCGGGGTGAGCAGGTCGTGGTCACCGCACGCGATCAGCGTCGGGATCCGCAGCAACGTCCACAGCCCCGCGGTTTCGTCGTGCACTTCCAGCGCAGGAAGGAAGCCCACCATGGTGGCGATCGGGGTGTCGTTCATCATCCGCTGGGAGAACGCGTCCAGGCTGCGGCTGACTTGCAGGTCACTGAAGGAGGCGGCGCGCAGGATCGGGGCAATCAGCGACCGCGACACGGTGCGGCCGCGGTGCATCAGCTTGGGCGCCGACCGGGCAGTGAACCGGACCGCTTCCAGTGCAGGGTTTTTCAGTATCTCACCCAGCGGGGACCGGGTCACCCCTTCGGCGGCAGAGGAAATCAATGCCGCACCGACAATCCGGCGGCCGTACTGCTCGGGGAACTGCCGGGCATGCGACAACACGGTCATGCCGCCCATCGAATGGCCAACCAATACGATCGCCCCGCGCGGCGCGACCGTCTGCAGCACGGCCTCCAAGTCCTGGCCGAGTTGAGTCAGCGTGTAGGTCTCGGGGTCGGCCTCGTCGGACTCGCCGTGGCCGCGCTGGTCGTAGAAGGCCATCCGCACGTCAGGTCCCCATTGCTCGGCAAGGCGCCGACGCTGAAAGTGGAAGGCGCCCATGCGCAGACAGAATCCATGGACGAAGACCATGGTCAGCGGGGCGTCTTTCGGGCCGTCCTCGCGCACCACCAGTGGGACCCCATCGGGCGCCGTCACCACGTAGCTGCGCTCGACGTCCACCTCGTCGAAATCCTCATCGGCGTAGGGATCTTCGAGCGCGTTGGCACGGTCGGTCATCAAACGCCGGGCCGATGCCCCGACGATGGTGGCCACCGCGGTCAGCCCGGCACCTCCCGCAAGCCAAGCCCTGCGCTTGCGGGTTTCTTCATCACTCAAGGTCGCTCAGGCCCTTCGGCCTCGCGGTAGGTTCTGGTAATGCGGCCCCGCGGGCTGGTGACCACTTCGTAGTGGATGGTGCCGAGCAGATCCGCCCAGTCCTGCGCGGTGGGCTCGCCGCCGGTGCCTGGCCCGAACAGGATCGCCTCGTCGCCTTCGGCGACATCGAGTTGCCCGGGACCCAAATCGACGACGAATTGGTCCATGCAGATCCGCCCGACGCCTACGCGCCGCCTGCCGTTGATCAGCACCTCCAGGCGCCCGCCCAGCGACCGGAACACGCCGTCCGCGTAACCGATCGGCAGCAGCGCCAGAGTGGTGTCGCGCTGCGCCGTCCAGGTATGCCCATACGAGACGCTCTCGCCAGCTCGAATCGATTTGACGAGTGCTACAACGCATTTCACCGTCATCGCCGGTATCAGCCCCATGTCACCGAGCTGCGGCACCGGGCTCAGACCGTACACCGCGATACCGGGCCGCACCAGGTCGAAGGCGAGGTCGGGACGCGACATCGTGGCCGACGAGTTGGCCAGGTGCGCCACCTCGAACCGTACCCCCTGGTCACGCGCGTGGGTCAGCATCTCGGAAAATCGCTGGGCCTGAACGTCATTGATGGGGTTGTCAGGTTGGTCGGCGTAGACCAAGTGCGACATCAGCCCACGCAGCCGGATCGCATCCTCGGCGACGGCCTGGCGCAGCGCGGTCAGCATCGCCGGGTACTGCGCGGGGGCCACGCCATTGCGGTTCAGCCCGGTGTCGACCTTGACGGTCACCGTCGCGGTCCGCCCGGTCCGGCGTACCGCGTCCAGCAGCTCGTCGAGCTGACGCACCGAGGACACCGCGATCTGCACGTCCGCCGGCAGCGCGGGCGCGAAGTCGGCGCCGGGCGGATGGAGCCAGGCCAGCACCGGCGCGGTGATGCCGTCGGCGCGCAATGCGAGCGCCTCGTCGACGGTGGCGACCCCCAGTTCGGCCGCACCGGCGGCCAACGCGGCGCGGGCGACCCGGGTGGCCCCGTGACCATAGCCGTCGGCCTTGACGACGGCCATCACCTGCGCGCGGCCGGCGTGCTCGCACAGCACGCGCACGTTGTGCTCAACGGCACCCAGGTCGACCACCGCCTCGGCGAGGACGCCCGGCCTCAGGGACATCGGCGTAACAGCCAACGAAGTCTTACTCCCACTAATCTGCTCTAATCTTGGTCAGTTCGCTGCCGACATTCTCCCAGAACCGTTCGGGAACGAGCGCGCCTCAGTCTCACCTGTCACACGAGTCTCTGTGCCGACCGGCACACAATTTGCCCGCCTTCGAGCGACAAATGGCCAACGTGCCCAGGATTGTCGCTCCGAGGCGGGCACAACGAGCACCCTTCCCGCCAGAGACCAGTGTGACGGATGTGACAAGGCGCCCAGCCTAGTGCGCAAAGTGCGCCGCGCGGTAGTGCCCGCGAGGCTTGAGCTTGTCCAGCGAGGCCAGCGCGGTGCGGGCATCGTCGTGCAGGGCCCGGGCAAGGTCGGCGGAGAGTCCCTCGCGCACCACGATGCGCAGCACCGAGATATTGGTGGCGTTGTCGGGCATCGTGTAGGCAGGCACCTGCCAGCCGTAACCCCTCAGCTCATGGGAAAGGTCGAACTCGGTGTACCCGCGGTCCTTGGCGAGCCGAAAGCTGATCACCGGGATCGCCGAACCGTCCGAGATCAGCTCGCAGTGGTCGCCGACGCGCAGCTGCTCGCCCAGCCACCGCGCGGTCGACGACAGCGACTGCATGACCTGCGTGTAGCCCTCGCGGCCCAGTCGCAGGAAGTTGTAGTACTGGCCGACCACCTGGTTGCCGGCGCGGGAGAAGTTCAGCGTGAAGGTCGGCATGTCACCACCCAGGTAGTTGACCCGGAAGACCAGGTCATCGGGCAGATACTCCTTGCTGCGCCAGACGACGAATCCGACACCGGGATAGGTCAGCCCGTACTTGTGGCCGCTGACGTTGATCGACACCACCCGCGGCAACCGGAAGTCCCACTTCAGCTCGGGGTACAGGAAGGGCACCACGAAGCCCCCGCTGGCGGCGTCGACGTGCACCGGGACGTCTACACCACCGCCGGATGCCAGTTTGTCCAGCGCCGCGCAGATCTCGGCGACGGGTTCCAGCTCACCGGTATAGGTGGTGCCCAGGATTGCCACCACGCCGATGGTGTCCTCGTCGACGGCGTCGATGACCTGCTCCGGGGTGATGACGTAGCGCCCCTCCTCCATCGGCAGATAGCGCGGTTCGACATCGAAGTAGCGGCAGAACTTCTCCCAAACGACCTGGACGTTGGAACCCATCACCAGATTGGGGGTGCGGCCCTCCCAGCCCCCCCTTTTTCCCGAGCCGACCTTTGCCCGCCAGCGCCATTTCATGGCCAGCCCGCCCAGCATGACCGCCTCGCTGGAGCCGATGGTGGACACACCGATGGCGCTGGACGGATCGTCATCGCGCAGGTGATCGGCGTGAAAGAGGTCAGCAACCATGCATACGCAGCGCTGCTCGATGGCCGCGGTCGCCGGATATTCGTCTTTGTCGATCATGTTCTTGTCGAACGTCTCGGCCATCAGCTTTCCGGCTTCGGGATCCATCCAGGTGGTGACGAAGGTGGCCAGGTTCAGCCGGGAACTGCCGTCCAGCATCAGCTCGTCGTGGATGAAGCGGTAGGCGGTCTCTGGATCCATCGATTCCTCGGGCAGCCGCAGCGCCGGCACCGGGGTGGTGAACATGCGGCCGGTATAGGCGGGCGCGATGGAGTGCGCGGGCACGGACGGATGGCTGAGGGTCACGATGGATCCTTTCGTTTGACGGCTTAGAGCTACAGGGCGGCTAGAGGGAGGCCAGAGCCGCCCTGATGTGGTGCAAAATCCGGGACGCCGACGTCGGCGCCTCGCCGGGACCCGGGTCCGCGGCCGACAACGCCGCCGCGTGTGCGTGCACGAATGCCCCGGCCGCGGCCGCCTCGATGGCCGGCAGGCCCGAGGCCAGCAGGGCGCCGATCATCCCGGACAGCACGTCGCCGGACCCGGCGGTGGCCGCCCAGGACTGCCCGGCCGGGTTCAGGTAGACCGGACCGCCCGGGTCGGCGATGACGGTGACGTTGCCCTTGAGGAGGACGGTGGCGCCGAACGCGTCGGCCAGCTTGCGGCACGCACCGACACGGTCGTCCCCGGGCGGGGCCCCGGCCAGCCGGGCGAACTCGCCGGCGTGCGGAGTCAGCACGGTCGGCGCGGTGCGGTTGACCACCAGCTCGGGATGAGCCGCCAGCATGGTCAGCCCATCGGCGTCGACCAGTACGGGCAGGTCGGTTTCCAGTGCGAACCACAGCGCCGACGCCCCAGTCTCGTCGGTGCCCAGCCCCGGTCCGACGACCCACGCCTGCACGCGCCCGGCCGAAGCCGGGGTGGGCGCGGCGATGACCTCCGGCCAACGCGCGAGCACCTCGCCATGCGCGCCGCCGGCGTAGCGAACCATGCCCGAGTGCGTCGCGACGGCGGCACCGGTGCACAGCACCGCCGCGCCCGGATACGTCGACGAGCCGGCCAGCACGCCGGTCACGCCCTGGGTGTATTTGTCGTCGCGCGGGCCGGGCACCGGCCAGCGCGCGGCCACATCGCCGGCTTCGAAACCCAGCACGTCAGTCTCGGGCAGGTCGAGCCCGATATCGACCAGCCTGACGCGGCCGCAGTCGGCCAGCGCGTGCACGGGCTTGAGCCCGCCGAAGGTGACGGTCAGCGCGGCGTGCACTGCCGGGCCGGTGATCGCGCCGGTCGCCACGTCGACGCCACTGGGGATGTCGACCGCGACCACCGGAATCCCGGCTGTGTCCGCGCCGGTGAACGCCTCGGCCGCCGCCGGCCGCAGCGGGCCTGACCCGGAGATGCCCACCACCCCGTCGATGACGAGATCGGTTGCCGCCAAGACGCTTTTGACGATGCGACCGCCGGCTTTGGTGAACGCCGTCAGCGCCTTGCGATGCGTGTGGTCCGGGTTGAGCAGCACCGCGTCGGCGGCCGCGCCGCGACGGCGCACGAAGGTCGCCGCCCACAGCGCGTCACCGCCGTTGTCGCCCGAGCCGACGACCGCGCACACCCGCCGGCCGGCCACCCCGCCCGTGCGCTGGGTCAGCTCGCGGAGGATCTCGGTGGCCAGCCCGAAGGCTGCGCGTCTCATCAGCGCACCGTCGGGCAGGCTGGCCAGCAGCGGCGCTTCTGCGTCGCGGATCGCGTCTACGGAGTAGTAATGCCGCATCAAAGCCAGCATTCCATGCCATGCTCGCTCTACACAGCGGCGAACGCCTTGCGCAACCATTCACTCATTGCCGTGGCCAGCGCCGCACGATTCTCGCGCTTGACGATCCCGTGTCCGTCGTCGCTGAAGAGCAGGTAGCGGACGTCGCGACCGGCCCGGCGCAGCGCTCGATCCCGTCGTCGACCAGCCGCGCGAAGATTTCGCTGTAGCCGGGCCGGGCCTGGCCTTCCGGCCCACCATGTAGGTACACGACCGCTCCCCCGGCTCCTCGTCCCGACGCCGGCCGGTACAGCCATGCGTTCAAGCTCAACCCGTATGGGCCCGCAATTACCGTCGCGTTAATTGACCAGGCACCGAAGCGACTTGTTCGACACCCCTGTCAGGTACCCGCCTCGCGGGATCCCACGCGGCGGAAAGCGGTGCTGAGTTTCGCCGGGTTCAATGCTGGCCTCAAAGGCGGACGCCTGCGCTCTCGCGCCATCGGGTAGAAGCACAAGCCGATGAGAATCGACGCGAAATGGCCGATCGCGGTGAAGTTCGGGTCATTGAGGTCTATCCGCGCGAGGGGAAAACCGAAGATGAGCAGCAGTATCCCGAGATAGCCCCAGCGCCACGGCCACGCGATGTGATACGAGAGCACCGCCACCAGCCCGACGAGGAAGTAGCTGACCCCGATGTCGGTCGCCTTCACGAGCTTATGGGGCGCTTGATGATAATGGATCGCCAGCATGAGCAGACCCTCGCTGACATACGTAGCGCCGACGTGCGCGGTCAATCCCACTGCTATCCAACGTAATTGGCCGAGCCATCGCTCGGCGGGCGCGAGAAAGAGCGTGAAAAGCACAAGGTACGGGGCCCAGTATCGGCCGTCGATCCACAGCAAACTGTCGATCAGCACTTGCAGCGGATCCCTGAGCAGGTGGCGGATGTTGGTGGAGCCGTGAAGGACCACCGTGTGCAGCTCCCGCTTGGTGAGATTGTGCTGAATTATCGTCGTGACCAGCAACACGGCCAGCCAGGAGTACGTCAGCGGCGCGCTGATGACAAAGTGCCACGCCGCGACCGCCGGGCCTCGAAGTCGTGCCGCGACCACCGACAGCTACTCGACGGTGACGGACTTGGCCAGGTTGCGTGGCTTGTCGACGTCGTAACCGCGGGCCTGCGCCACCGACGCGGCGAACACCTGAAGCGGGATGGTCGACAACAAGGGCTGCAAAAGTGTTGACACCGCGGGGATTTCGATCAGGTGATCGGCGTAGGGACGCACGGTGTCGTCGCCCTCCTCGGCGATCACGATGGTCACCGCGCCGCGGCTCTGGATCTCCCGGATATTGGACAGCAGCTTGGCGTGCAGCGTGGCCGACCCCTTCGGGGACGGCATGACGACGATGACCGGCAGGCCGTCTTCGATCAGCGCGATCGGACCGTGCTTGAGCTCGCCGGCGGCAAACCCCTCGGCGTGCATGTAGGCCAATTCCTTGAGTTTCAGCGCGCCTTCCAGCGCCACCGGGTAGCCGACGTGGCGCCCGAGGAACAGCACGCACGTCGACTGGGCGAACCGGTAGGCCAGGTCGGCCACCGGCTGGATCCCCGCGATCACCCGGGCCACCAGATCCGGCATCGCTTCCAGCTCCCGGTATTCGCGTTCCACCTCGTCGGGGTACTTGGTGCCGCGGGCCTGAGCCAGCGCCAGGCCCAGCAGGTAGTTGGCGGCTACCTGGGCCAGGAAGGTTTTCGTCGAGGCCACGCCGATCTCCGGGCCGGCGCGGGTATAAAGCACCGCATCGCACTCGCGCGGGATCTGGGAGCCGTTGGTGTTGCAGATCGCCAGCACCTTGGCCTTCTGCTCCTTGGCGTGCCGGACCGCTTCCAAAGTGTCCGCGGTTTCACCGGACTGCGAGATGGCCACCACCAGGGTGCTGCGGTCCAGCACGGGGTCCCGATAGCGAAATTCGCTGGCGAGCTCCACTTCCACCGGCAGCCGCGTCCAGTGCTCGATCGCGTATTTCGCGAGCAACCCGGAATGGTAGGCGGTGCCGCAGGCGACCACGAATACCTTGTCGATCTCGCGCAATTCCTGTTCGGATAGCCGCTGTTCGTCCAGCACGATCCGGCCGTCGACGAAATGGCCGAGCAGCGTGTCGGCCACCGCGACGGGCTGCTCGGCAATCTCCTTGAGCATGAAGTACTCGTATCCGCCTTTTTCGGCGGCGGCCAGGTCCCAGTCGATGTGAAACTCGCGGAACTCGACATCGTCGTTGCCGTGGAAATCGGTGATCCGGTAACCGTCCGCAGTGATCACCACGGCCTGGTCCTGGCCTAGTTCGACTGCGCGACGGGTGTGTTCGATGAACGCTGCCACGTCGGAGCCGACGAACATCTCGCCGTCGCCGATCCCCACCACGAGCGGCGTGGACCGCCGGGCGGCGACGATGGTGCCGGGCTCGTCGGCGTTGGCGAACACCAGGGTGAAGTGGCCCTCCAACCGGCGCAGCACGGCGAGCACGGAGCCGGGGAAGTCACCGGCCGTTTCGCCGTGGTGATAGGCCTGGGCCACCAGGTGCACCGCGACCTCGGTGTCGGTGTCGCTGGTGAATTCCACACCGGCCGTCTCCAGCTCATGGCGCAGGGTCGCGAAGTTCTCGATGATGCCGTTATGGACGACGGCAATCTTGCCGGTCGCGTCGCGGTGCGGGTGCGCGTTGCGGTCGGTGGGGCGGCCGTGAGTCGCCCAGCGGGTGTGGCCCAGGCCGGTGCTGCCGCGCAGTGAATCCTTGGACATCTCAGCCATCTCAGCCACGGCGCCCTCGAGGTTGGCCAGCCGGCCGGCACGGCGACAGACAGTGAGTTTGCCATCACCGTCGACCAGGGCGAGACCCGACGAGTCGTAGCCGCGGTACTCCATCCGCCGCAGCGAGTCCATGACGACCTCGCAGGCGGCGCCCCGCCCGACGTAGCCGACAATTCCGCACATTCTGATCAGGGTAGTGCAAGCGACCCGCCCGGGCGGCTTGCACGCCGCTGACCTGCGGTAATGCGCACGCGGCCGGCGCGAAGCGAGCGAGACCGGGTCAGGCTACCCCGGACAGATGACGGTCAGATGACACGCCCGGTTCCATTTCAATTCATGTCAACTTCCTATTAAATAGACGTCCTTTTCACCTGATGTCTTTGTGACGTTTTCGATTTCGTCATTGCCCCAGCAACGTGCGGACTTACTCTCGGAATGTAGGCAATGCTGGCAACCATCGAGGCGCTCAGGCGAACTGCGAAAACGGCTAACGCCGAATTGGCAGACCCGCTGGGGCGACGACCGCAACGGAGCCAGCGGAAAGGAAGACGGTGTTGACGCCCGCGTGATCGCGACCCTATCGGGTTCTGGAGCAGCCGAAACGGACAAATTGTGTTGCAGTCCAACGATTTAGCCCGAATGTTCGTCGCTACACAACCGCACGACTGTCCTTTGTCATCAACCTATTCAGCAGACATCAACGCCGATAGCCAAGCTACCGGATAACCGCACGGGGGGTTGCGTCGCAGATTGGCGTAATACGAAATCACCATTGCCCGCAAATACATCCAGTAAATGTTAATTCTCGACGCTTTTTAGCCGATTAGATGCCAAGAGTTTTTGATCCGGCCGGTGCCATCTTCCAGGAGGGAATCATGACCGCTGTTCTGTTAGACGATATCGATGTAGTGACCGCCACCCCGCCCGCCGCCCGGCTGGTCCTAGCGCCCGAGCCGCAGCGCGCCACAACGCGGGTTCGTCGAGCGCCGATCTACACCGGGGGCGATCCCATGGTGGATGCGGCCACTCGCTTGCTGAGCATCCCGCTGCGCCACATGTACGCGGCGCTGTGGCGCGTGGGTCTGATTGAGGTGCGCTAACGTCGACGGGTGGCCCGCATCCGCAAGCTCGTCGCCGCCCTCACCCGCCGTGGTCCGCACCGGGTTTTGCGTGGTGACCTGGCCTTTGCCGGCTTGCCCGGGGTGGTCTACACCCCGGAAGCGGGGCTGAACCTGCCGGCCGTCGCCTTCGGTCACGACTGGCTCACCGGCACCGACCGCTATTCGGGTCTGCTGGAGCATCTGGCGTCGTGGGGCATCGTGGCCGGCGCGCCCGACACCCAGCGCGGCCTGGCACCTTCGGTACTCAACCTGGCCTTTGACCTCGGTACCGCGCTGGACATCGTGGCGGGTGTGCGCCTCGGGCCCGGCAAGATCAGCGTGCACCCCGCCAAGCTCGGCGTGGTGGGCCATGGCTTCGGCGGCTCGGCCGCGGTGTTCGCCGCGGCCGGCATGGCAGGCGCGGCCGGCGGACCGGCCAAGTCGGTGGCGGCGATCTTCCCGACGTTCACCAGTCCCCCGGCCGAGCAACCCGCCGCGACGCTGAAGGTCCCGGGTTTGATCCTGACCACGCCCGGAGATCCCAAGACGTTGAATTCCAACGCCCTCTCGCTATCCAGGGTGTGGGATGCGGCCATGCTGCGCATCGTCAAGAAAGGCGAAGCCGGAGGTCTGGCCGAGGGCCGGCGACTGACGCAGGTGGTGGGGCTGGGCGGCCCGCACCGCGGCACGCAAAAAGCCGTACGGGCGCTGATCACCGGCTATCTGCTCGCCACGCTCGCCGGCGACAAGACCTATCGCGACTTCGCCGATCCGGACGTGCAGCTCCCCAGGACGGACCCGGTGGACCCCGAAGCGCCACCGGTTACCCCGGAAGAGAAGATCGTCGCGCTGCTGAAGTAACCGCGGCGCCTGCCGCCCGTGGTACGCATCCGTGGTAAGCATCGTTGATGCGCATCGGCATTGCCCTGGACCACTCACGCGGTTTCCACGAGGCCGTCGACCGCATCGTCGAACTCGAGAAGTCGGGTATTGACGTCGCCGTTGTGGCCGAGGCGTATTCCTACGACGCCGTCAGCCAGCTCGGGTATCTGGCCGCCAAGACAAACACCGTCGAATTGGCGTCGGGTGTGTTCCCCATCTACATCCGCACGCCGTCGCTGCTGGCGATGACCGCCGCGGGCCTGGATTTCGTGTCCGACAGTCGATTTCGCCTCGGGATCGGCACGTCCGGGCCTCAGGTGATCGAGGGTTTTCACGGTGTCGAGTTCGACGCGCCGATAGGCCGCACCCGCGAGATCGTGGAGATCTGCCGACAGGTGTGGCGGCGGGAACGGGTGCAATACAACGGCAAGCATTACCAGCTGCCATTGCCCGCCGACCGCGGAACGGGTTTAGGTAAGGCCCTTCAGCTCATCAATCACCCGGTGCGCGAACGTATTCCAATATCGATCGCGGCGCTGGGCCCCAAGAATGTCGAGCTGACCGCCGAGATCGCCGAGGGCTGGCACCCGGTCTTCTTCTATCCCGAGAGGGCGTCGTCAGTCTGGGGCTAGGAGCCTGGGTCAGTAACACACCGATCGGGGTGCACGGCTGATTGCCGGGTACACGCGATGATGGGGTGTGCCTGATGATCTCGATGATGGTGGGTTGTTCGCGGTAGATGCCGCGCAGCGGGT
>NZ_JBKQQD010000134.1:0-24087 GCF_052144515.1 Mycobacterium sp.
GGCGGGCCCGCCGGCACCACCGGGACGGGGCGGCATGCTGCCGGGCGAAGCGCCCGGACGGGGCGCCCCTGGCCTGGCGGCCCCGGGGCGGGGCGCCGGCGGGCGCGGGATGGGCCGGTCGACCGGTTGCGCCGACGAGAACGGGTTGTTGCCGACGCGCGGGGGGCGCATCCCCGGCTTGGGCATAGGTCCTGGAGGCCCGGGACGCGGGCCGGGAGTCATACCGGGAGGGGGCCCGCTATGAGGGGAGGCCTGAGCGGGCGGCTGTCCCGGGGTGGGCCCGGGGGTGGGCGGCGCCGGCCGTGTGGGCGACGGCACCGACGTGGGCGCCTGGGGGGAAGCCGGGGCGGCGGGCGCGGTTGCGACTGAGCCGGTGCCAGGGGTCTGTCCCGGAATCCCAGCCTGCGCGCCGGTCGCCTCGCCGTTGCCGGAGGCCTTGGGGATCGCATTGTCGAGAGCCTTGTCGAGCGACTTCTCCAGGCCTTGGTTAGCGGATTTGTCGGCGACTTTGGCCGGGCCCTTGGCGGGTGCCGGTTTGCTGCCGCCGAACGATTCGCGCAACCGGCGGGCGACGGGCGCCTCTACCGTCGACGATGCGGACTTGACGAATTCGCCCTGTTCATTCAGCCGGGCGAGAACTTCCTTGCTGGTAACACCGAGTTCCTTGGCTAACTCGTGTACGCGGGCCTTACCTGCCACTACATCTCCTGTCTAAGAGGCGACAGTCGTGGGCCGCGCCTCGGGTTTAGCTATGACGCATTGTCATCGGGACTTCACGGTGTGCTCATGTTCTTTGCTACCTGTTCTGTTGCCGGGGAGATCGGGCACACCGAGAAGCTCGATGTGCTCGACCACCGCGGATGTATCCGGTGAGCCGGCGATGCGCAGCGCTTTGGTGAAAGCTCGCCGCCGAATCGCCTGCTGCACGCAGTGCGGCACGGGATGCAGCCACGCACCCCGCCCCGGAAGGCTACGCGCTGCATCAACGATCGCGGCGAAATCGCCGTTCCCGTTCGACACAGCCACCACTCGAAGCAGTTCGACGGCCAGCTCTCGCTTTCGGCACCCGACACACGTCCGCACCGGTCCATCGGTGTTTCGGTGCGCCCATGTGTCGGGGGCCGAAGGCTCGCGCTGGATCACGGCTCAGTCTAGCGTCACTTGACCGATGGTCAGAATCAGCCCGGAGGCGGCCGTCACCGGGCAATCCGCGACTTCAATGCCTCAGCGGTCGTGTGCCATCCCGTGGCTGGCTCCGTGGTCGGGCTGGTTCTCGGAGTGCGCCTCGGAACTAGTCGCCGCATCGCCGCGAATGTCGATGCGCCACCCGGTGAGCCGGGCGGCCAGCCGCGCGTTCTGACCCTCCTTGCCGATCGCCAGCGACAACTGAAAATCGGGTACCACCACGCGGGCGGCTCGGGCGGTCTCGTCGATCACCGACACCGAGACCACTTTCGCCGGCGACAACGCGTTGGCGACGAAGCGGGCCGGGTCCTCGTCGTAGTCGATGATGTCGATCTTCTCCCCGGACAGCTCGCTCATCACGTTGCGCACCCGCTGCCCCATCGGGCCGATGCAGGCGCCCTTGGCGTTCAGCCCGGGCACGTTCGACCGCACCGCGATCTTGGAGCGATGGCCGGCCTCCCGGGCCACCGCGACGATTTCCACCGACCCCTCGGCGATCTCCGGCACCTCCAGCGAGAACAGCTTGCGCACCAGGTTGGGGTGGGTGCGCGACAACGTGATCAGCGGCTCACGGGATCCGCGCGTCACACCGACCACATAGCACCGCACCCGGTTGCCGTGTTCGTAGCTCTCGCCGGGCACCTGTTCAGCGGCCGGGATGACCCCTTCGGAGGCCTTGGTCTCGCTGCCGATCCGGACGACGACCAGCCCGCGGGCGTTGGCCCGGCTGTCACGCTGAATGACGCCCGCGACGATCTCGCCCTCGCGGGTGGAGAACTCGCCGTAGGTGCGCTCGTTCTCGGCGTCGCGGAACCGCTGCAGCATCACCTGACGTGCGGTGGTAGCGGCGATCCGCCCGAAACCCTCGGGAGTGTCATCCCACTCGCTGATGACGTTGCCGTCCTCGTCTACCTCGCGGGCGATCACCCGAACGACACCGGTCTTGCGGTCGATCTCGATTAGCGCGTCGATCTGGTGACCTTGGGTGTGCCGGTAGGCGGTCAGCAGCGCGGACTTGATCGTTTCGAGCAACTCGTTGACCGAGATTCCCCGATCGACCTCGATCGCATGCAGCGCGGCCATGTCGATGTTCATACTCCGGCCTCCGTCCCACCGACCTGACCCGCCAGTTCCAACTCCGCTTGTGCCGGCGGCGAAAACTCAACCTGGACAACAGCTTTCACAATTCCCGCGAGGGGGATCTCGCGCATCGTCCAGTTCCGGCCGTCGCGGACCACCAGTGCGACCCCGTCTCCGCGCGTCTCTCCGACTCGACCGGTCAGCTGTGATCCATCGGCCAGCGACAGCTCGACTTTGCGGCCACGGGCGCGGCGAAAGTGCTTCTCACTGGTCAGCGGGCGCTCCACGCCGGGCGAACTCACCTCAAGGACATAGCGGTCGGCTATGACATCCGGGCTATCCAGACCGTCCAGCAACGTCGACGCCGAGCGCGAGAGCGTGGCGATCGTGTCCAGGTCCAGCGCGGTGTCACCGTCGGCGATCACGGTAATGCGCGGCGGGCGGGCTCGCGGGTCGATGACCACGTCTTCGATCTCGTAACCGGCGCGCGCGAACTCTTCACCGAGTAGCTCGATTACCTGCGTCTGCGTAGGTAGCCCGGTGGTCAAGGCGAGCTCCTCATCTTGAGTTGTCCGGTCAGCAGGTCTGCTTTCGGCGCCCGCCGGTACGCACCCCCTCGTGTTCCGCGAGAACCAGCTATCAACGATACGCCTCAGAACCGCGATTAACGCCGTGATCGGCCTTTACGTCACCTGTCAAGGTGGCGGCATCGTGCCGACTCGTGCCTACCGGCGTCGGCGCGGGTCCTGATGGCAGGATGTTGCTGTGCCCAGCGCAGTACCTGTCATCAGCAGGCGGGGTGTGCTCGCTGGTGGTGCCGCCCTCGCTGTGCTCGGGGTGGGCGTGTCCGCATGCAGCCAGTCACCGCCCAAGCCCCCGGCGGCCGAGGACCTGCTCGGGCCCCGGGATCAGGCCTGGCGTGACAGTACGCTCGCCTCCGCCGCCGCCACGCCCATCGGCTTGGCGCCGCAGATCGCGGCCGCGCTCACCGTGGTGGCCACGCAACGTGCCGCACATGCGCGGGCGCTGTCTACGGAGATCTCCCGGGTCGCCAACAAGCTGACATCCTCGACGAGCGAAACGGCCAGCTCCAGTCCCAGCCCAACGGGCGCGGCGGCGCCACCACCGCCACCGCCGCCGCCACCACCGGTATCCGATGTGATCGATGCGTTGCGCGCCTCGGCCGAGAGCGCCGGTCGCCTGGCGGCCACGTCGTCGGGCTACCGGGCGGGGCTGCTCGCCTCCATCGCCGCCTCCTGCACCGCGTCGTACACGGTCGCGCTGGTGCCCGGGGGGCCGTCGATATGACCACCGGCAAGGACGCGGACAATGCGGCACTGAGCGACGCGCTGGCAATCGAATACTCGACCATCTACGGCTACGGCATCGTGTCCGCGTTGTCGCCTCCCAGCGTCAACGACCTGGTGTTGCAGGCGCTGCTGCAACATCGTCAACGCCGCGACGACGTCATCGCGATGCTGGCCGCCCGCAAGGTCACTCCCCCGGTCGCTGCCGCGGGCTACCAGCTGCCGATGCTGGTCGGCAGCCCGGCCGACGCGGCGCGCCTCGCGGTGCGGATGGAAAACGACGGTGCGACGGCCTGGCGAGCGGTCGTCGAGCACGCCGAGACGGCGGACGACCGCGCGTTCGGCGCGACGGCCCTGACCCAGAGCGCCGTCATGGCCGCTCGATGGAACCGGACACTGGGCGCTTGGCCCATCACCACGACGTTCCCGGGCGGCAACGAATAGCGGGGTATAGCGGGGAATAGCGGTTAGATACCGAGTTCCTGCTCGATCTGCGGGAGATAGCCGAAGCCGTCCGGGCTGAGCAGAATCCAGTCGTGAATTTCGCCAGTTCGGAGCACGAAGCCGAACGGGGCTCCTTGGGTTGCGGCGTTTTCATCGAGGACAACCACGTCGGGTCCGAGTGAATCCAGGGAGCCCGAGTAGACGGACGTCGGCGGGAGTCCCTTGAGCGACCCATACAGCGGGCTCACCAGATAGTCGTTCTCCGGAAGACCGCCTGCCCACTCCTTGCCGATCTGTTGCCCGGGCCCAACGGGGAGCAGGGGATCGTGGACGAATGCAATGTTCGGATTGTTCAGCGCCACATTCAGCCAGGGAGACAGCAAAACCATTGACGCCGGTACGGCTTCGTTGTTGGCCACCAGGTATTCGACGGCCGATAGCGCGAGGGTGCCGCCGGCGGAGTCACCGTACACGCTGACGTTGGAGGCCCCGTGTGCAGCGATTTCCGAGGAGATGAGGCCGGCCATTTCGGGTACCACCACGCCGGCGGTGCCTCCTTGCTGCAGCAACGGGTAGATCGGCACTTCGATGGTCGCGCCGGTCTGGTAAGCCATGTGGGTGTAATCGAACCAGTGGAAAATCGAGGGCGGGAAGATAAAGGCGCCACCGTGCATGGCGACCACGTAGTGGCCGTCAGGATGGGCCGGGGTGATCTGCACGACGCTCATCCCGTCATATGTTGTCTGCTGGACCGTTTCTCCGAACAGCAACGGCAAGAATTTTGGCGGGGTGTTGCCGATAAACAGCTTTATCGGCGGGACGTTGCTGGCAAACAGCGCTAAAAGTGGGGAACTGGGGTTTGCGAGTTGATTGTCGATAAAGGGCTCCACAAAATCCTTTACCACCCACAGCCCGGCGACTTCGATTCTGTTTGGCAGTGACGGCGCGCCGACGAAAACCGGATTGAGCGTGGCAGGGGCCGGCAGGGAGGGCCCGGTCCCGAAAATGTCGATGACGATTTTGTTGACGAATCCGTTGGCCGCGGTACTCGCCGCTGTAGCGGTCTGCCGAACTTCCTGCGGCACAAGGGCAGCCGCGTCGGCGATGGCCTTGGCGCCCTGGCTTGATAGCCCGGGCAGATTTTGCAGCGGCTGCTCCCAGGACGCCAACTGCGCGACCGCCTCCGCAACATCCATGTGATACCCGCTCATCACGGCGACATCATGAGCCCACATCTGCTCATAGGCAGCCTCGGCGGCCGCGATCGAAGGGGCGTTCTGACCGAACAGGTTCGAGCGCACCAGCGACAACAGCTGGCTGCGGTTGGTCGCTATCGAAGCGGGGTCGACGACCGTTGCCAGAGCTGCCTCGAAGGCGGAGGCCGCCGCCCGGGCCTGAGCTGCTGACTGTTCGGCTTGCGCGGCCGCCTTTCCCAGCCAGCCCACATACGGGGTGATGGCGTTCGTCATCGACGCCGACGACGGGCCTTGCCAGGCCTCGGCCGCCAGTTCGGAGATCACGGAGCTGAATGCGTTTGCCGCTGAGCCCAACTCAGTGCCGATACCGTCCCAGGCCGCCGCCGCCTCCAACATGGGCGCCGAACCCGGCCCATCGACCAGCAGCCCCGAGTTGACCTCGGGCGGCCACACTGAAAAGTTCATCACTGCTCCCTTCTCAATCAGCCCTTTACGGCTCGATCAGCCTTTAGCGGCTCCTGCCCAGCGAGAAACGACCGACGACAGAGAAATGACGGCGATCGGTGAAACCCGATTGCCCACGCCAGCCAGTCCCGAAACCCACGGCCGGTATCACGGCAAAAGTGGATGGCCACTGGCGCCTTGCGTCACCACGCTGCAACCGACAAGCGTGAGCTTGTCGAGACATTCGTGGTTCGCCCCCTTGCGCCACGGGTCAGACGATAATGCGATGCCGGCCGATCGCCGGATGTTTCGCCATTTTCGTCCTGCCCAGGCGTCAGCCCGGTGGGCCCGTTTCGCCGTGTTTGCCGAACAGCTTCCCGCCGGTGCCGCCGTCACCGCCTGACCCCGGGGTCCCGGGACCACCGCCACCGGCCCCGCCGTCACCGCCGTTGCCGATCAGGACGGCGTCGCCGCCGCTACCACCGTTGCCGCCGTGACCGTTGATGGTGCCGGACCCGCCTGCCCCGCCGGACCCGCCGGCCCCGCCGGCGCCGATCAGCATCGCGCCGGCGGGCCCGTTGCCGCCGGCGCCGCCAGCCCCAAAGCTTCCGATCCCGCCGATCCCGCCGGCCCCACCGGCGCCGCCGTTACCGCCGGTGGCGCCGGCACCACCTACGGCATTGCCAAACCCGCCCTGCCCGCCGGTCCCACCGGCTCCGCCGACGCCCGATCAGCCGGGCGTCGCCGCCGTTACCTCCCGCGCCTCCCAGACCGCCGGACGTGGACCCGCCGATTCCGCCAGCACCCCCGGCCCCACCATTGCCGTACAGCATCCCGCCGTCGCCGCCATGACAACCGATGCCTCCCTTTGCCGCGGGGGATCCACCCAGCCCACCGTTCCCGCCGGCCCCGCCGGTGCCGATCAGCCCGGCGGCGCCGCCGAACCCGCCGTTCCCGCCGGCCGCGCCGGTCCCGCCGTTGCCGATTAGCCCGCCGTGTCCGCCCTCGGCGCCGGCACTGCCGGCCCCACCGGGGCCGGGGCTCGTGGGACGGCGCCCTCGCCGCCGGCCCCGCCGTTGCCGCCGTTGCCGTGCAGCAGCCCGCCGTTACCTGCGTGACCGCCGGGATTGCCGTTCGCCCCGCTGAAGATCGGGGCGTCGCCGCCGTTGCCGCCGTTGCCGCCGTTCCCGCCGTTGCCGATCAACCCGGCGTTGCCGCCGTTGCCGCCCGGCCCGGGGTGGTTGAGCGCGGCGGGGCTGCCGCCGTTGCCGCCGTTGCCCATCAGCAGCCCGCCGGTGCCGCCGTTACCGCTGGCCCCGCCGTTGCCGATCAGCCCGGCGTTTCCGCCACTGGTCCCTGCCTGTCCGGCGGTGGTGCCGCTATAACCGTTGCCGCCGTTACCGAACAACAGCCCGCCGGGCCCGCCGGGCACCCCCGGCGTGGTGCTCTTGGTGCCGTTGCCGATCAGCGGGCGCCCAAGCAGCGCCTGCGCGGGTGCATTGACGGCGTTGAGCGCATCCTGCTGCACGGCCTGTAGAGGAAAAGCGTTGGCGGCCTCGCTGCTCGCATACGCCGCCGCGCCCGCGCGCAAAGCCCCACGAACTGTTCGTGAAACGCCGCGGCCTGGGCGCTCAGCGCCCGATAGCCCTGCGCATGCGCGCCGAACAACGCCGCGATCTGAGCCGACACCTCGTCGGCGCCCGCGGCCAGCACCCCGACCGTCGGGGCTGCCGCCGCATTGTTGGCCGCGCTGATTGTCGAACCGATATCGACCAAATCCGACGCCGCCGTCGTCACCAGTTCCGGGACCGCGATTACAAACGACATGAGCTGCCTCCCGCCAAACGGGGGCCGGGTGTTTGCCCGGTCGTCATCGGTCTGCTCGACGGCAACTCATAGCGTAGCCCGATCAGGGCAGGGTGTTGGAAGCTTGCAGCAACTTTCGCCGGTGGCGCTAACCCGTGACCGCCGTCGTGATATCGGTTGCCAGTGCGCTGCCGACAGCCAGCTCGCGAGTCTGCGAGCCGAATCGGTCGCGCAGCTCGACCACGCCGTCGGCCCAGCCCCGGCCCACCACGACGATCCAGGGCACGCCCAGCAGCTCTGCGTCCTTGAACTTGACGCCGGGCGATGCCTGGCGGTCGTCGAGTAGCACCTCGACACCCAACCGATCCAGGTCTGCCGCCAGTGCGGTGGCCCCGGCCCGGGCCTCGGGGTCTTTGTTGGCGATCACCAGGTGGACGTGGAACGGCGCGATCGCCGACGGCCAGCGCAGACCCAGCTCGTCATGGTGCTGCTCGGCGATGACGGCCACCAGCCGCGACACCCCGAGGCCGTAGGAGCCCATGGTCAGCCGCACCGGCTTACCGTCCTCGCCGAGCACGTCGGCGGAAAAGGCATCGGTGTATTTGCGACCGAGCTGGAAGATGTGCCCGACCTCGATACCACGGGCCGACACCAGCGGACCGGCACCGTCGGGAGACGGATCACCGTCACGCACCTCGGCGGCCTCGATGGCGCCGTCGGCGCTGAAGTCCCGGCCGGCCACCAGTCCCACGACGTGCCGGCCGGGCTCGTCGGCCCCGGTGATCCAGCTGGTGCCGTCCACCACCCGCGGGTCGACAAGATAGCGAACGTCGTTGTCGTGCAACGCCTTCGGCCCGATATATCCCTTGACCAGAAACGGGTACTTGGCGAAGTCGTCGTCACCGAGCAGCGCGTATTCGGCCGGTTCCAGCGCCGCGCCCAGCCGCTTCTCGTCAACCTCACGGTCCCCCGGCAGCCCGATCGCCAACAGCTCCCAGTCCCCGCCGGGCTGACGGACCTTGAGCAGGACGTTTTTGAGTGTGTCGGCGGCCGTGACGGTGCGGCCCAGTCCAGCCTCGTTGGCCCAGTCCACCAGGGTGGCGATCGTCGGGGTGTCGCCGGTGTCGTGGACCACCGCCTCGGGCAGCCCGTCGATGGGACGCGCCTCGGGGCGGGCGGTGACGACGGCCTCGACGTTGGCCGCGTAGCCCGACTCCAGGCAGCGCACGAAGGTGTCCTCACCGACCGGGCTTTCGGCCAGAAACTCCTCGGAGGCGCTGCCGCCCATTGCTCCCGACACCGCCGAGACGATGACGTAGCGCACCTTGAGCTTCTCGAAGATGCGCTGATAGGCCTCACGATGCGCGTGGTAGGCGGCTTTCAGCCCGGCGTCGTCGATGTCGAAGGAGTAGGAATCCTTCATCACGAACTCACGGACGCGCAGGATGCCCGCGCGCGGCCGCGCCTCGTCCCGGTATTTGTTCTGGATCTGGAAGAGCAGTAGCGGGAAATCCTTGTAGGAACTGTATTCGCCCTTGACGGTCAGGGTGAAGAGTTCCTCATGTGTCGGGCCCAACAGGTAGTCGTTGCCGCGGCGGTCTTTAAGCCGAAACACGCTGTCGCCGTACTCGGTCCACCGGTTCGTCGTCTCGTACGGCGCACGCGGCAGCAGGGCGGGAAACAGGATCTCCTGCCCGCCAATGGCGTTCATCTCGTCGCGCACTACGCGTTCGATGTTGCGCAGCACCCGCAGCCCCAGCGGCAGCCAGCTGTACAGCCCGGGCGCGACGGGCCGGATGTACCCGGCCCGGATCAGCAGTTTGTGGCTGGGCACCTCGGCGTCGGCCGGATCATCACGCAGGGTGCGCAGGAACAGCTGGGACATCCGGGTGATCACAGCGCGCAAGCCTAGATGGCGATCGCAAGCGCGGCGGAGCCGGGCGCAGCGGGTCGCCATCAGACAAGCCCCGGTTGCTTATAGACACGCCGCCAACGCGGCGCTGGGAGCTAGATCTCCCCGGCGTCGATCGCTTCCTTGACTTCCTGCGCGTGGGCAACCTGCTCCGGGGTGTAGCCGATGAACAGCGCCATACAGCCGACGAGGACGGCCGCTCCGGCCACCCACAGCAGGCCGTAGGTGTAGCCGTGGTCGAGCGCGTTCAACTGGGCGTCGTTCATGAACTTCACCGGGCCAGTGGTACCGCCCAGGTACAGCGTGCGCGAGGTGATCACGGCCTGGATGACGGCCAGCACCAGCGGCCCGCCCAGGCTCTGCAGCATCAGCGTCATCGCCGATATCGGGCCGATCTGGTCGAAACCGACACCAGCGATCGCCGACAGCGTCAGCGGCACGACGACCATGCCGATACCGATGCCACCGATGACGATCGGCATGACCAGGTTGGGGAAGTAGGACACGCCACGGTGCATGAACATCGAGCCGTACAGCATGGCGCCCAGCAACAGCCATCCACCGCCGATCGTCAGGACCCGAGGCGAAAACCGTGAGACCAGCTGCGAGGAGACGCCCAGGCCGATACCCATCGCGATGACGAACGGGATGAAGCCAACGCCCGCGCGCAGCGCGCTGTAACCCAGGATGTCCTGCACATACAGGCCGATGCAGACGGTCAGGCTGAACATGACGCCGCCAGCCAGCAGGATCGCCGCGAACGTGGCCAGCCGGTTGCGATCGCGGAACAAGTCGAACGGCACAACGGGGTTTTCGGCGGTGCGCTCCACGATGATGAAGGCGATTGCGGCCCCCAGCGCCACCACGCCCGAGCCGATGGTGGTCAACGAGACCCAGCCCTTTTCGGGACCCACCGAGAAGGCGAAGACGGCAGCGGTGCAGGCCAGCGTGGCCAGAATGGCCCCGGTGGCGTCGAGCTTCATCCGCTCCCTGTTGGTCTCGCGCAGCGCGGTACGGGCGAGGTAGATCATCACCAGGCCGATTGGCACGTTGACCAGGAACGCCAGCCGCCAGGAGAACTCGGTCAGCGCCCCGCCGACCACCAGACCCATCACCGAACCGATCGCGGTCATCGCGGCGAACACCGCCGTCGCGGCGTTGCGCGCCGGACCCTTGGGGAAGGTCGTTGCGACCAGCGCCAGGCCGGTCGGTGACGCGATGGCCGACCCGACGCCCTGCGACAGCCGGGCGATGACCAACGTCACCTCGTCCCAGGCCACCGCGCACAGCACCGAGGAGATGGTGAACAGGGTAACGCCGACGATGAAGGTGCGTTTGCGCCCGATGGTGTCGCCAAGGCGGCCGCCGAGCAGCATCAGCCCGCCGAACGTCAGCACGTACGCGGTGATGACCCAGCTACGGCCCGCGTCGGACAGGCTGAGCTCGTTCTGAATCTTAGGAAGCGCGACGATGGCGACGGTGCTGTCCATGGTTGCCAGCAGCTGCATGCCGCCGATCGCGATAACCGCGGCGATGAAGCGGCGCGACGGCAGCCACGTGGGGTAATACCTGCTCGTACGTTCTGAGGCGGTCTCCGCCGGTCGCGACGTGCGCTCCGAGGCCGGACGATCCGGGCGCGCAGAGGTCCAGTTCTGGGCCGCGCGCTCTGTGTCGTTGAGAGCCGTCATGACGAGTTACCTTACAGTAATCTTAAGGATTCTTTAAACGCCGAACGCCGCTCAGGCCTACCACGGGCCCGATCACGATGATCGCGGGAGGTCGAATTCCTTCCTCGCGGATCTTCTCCGGCGCGTCGGCAAGGGTGGCCCGCAAACTGTGTTGCGCGGGCGTCGTCCCGTGTTGAACCACCAGCACCGGCGTATCCGCAGGTCGGCCGCCTTTAATCAGGACATCCGCGAAAAGTTCGATGCGCTCGACCGCCATCAGCAAAACAATGGTGCCTGCCATTGCAGCCAAAGCATTCCAATTCACTAACGATTCTGGATGGTCGGGCGCGAGATGTCCGCTGACCACCACAAACTCGTGATTTACGGCCCGATGCGTGACGGGAACGCCCGCCGCAGCGGGCACAGCTATGGCACTGGTCACACCTGGCACCACGGTCACCGGGATGCCGGCGGCGGCGCACGCCAGCACTTCCTCGTAGCCGCGGGCGAAGACGAACGGGTCCCCGCCCTTGAGGCGGACCACAAAGCTGCCGGATCGGGCCCGCTGGATCATCACCTGGTTGATCGCGTCCTGCGCCATGGCCCGGCCGTACGGGATCTTGGCGGCGTCGATCACCTCCACGTGTGGCGGCAACTCGGCGAGCAGTTCGGGTGGCGCCAGCCGGTCGGCCACCACGACGTCGGCCTGGGCCAGCAGACGGCGGCCGCGGACAGTGATGAGCTCGGGATCGCCGGGGCCCCCGCCGATCAGGGCGACCCCGCCGCGCACAACGTCGGAGCTCACTGAGCTCACGGAGATTTCGGGGGTGATGGCCCCCGTCTGCAACGCCTCGCGGATGGCCGACCGGATCGCCGCTGAACGACGGTGCTCCCCGCCGGCCAGCACGCCTACCGACAACCCCGCGTAGGTGAACGACGCGGGCGTCACCGCCGTGCCCTCGACGGCGATGTCGGCGCGGACGCAGAAGATCCGGCGGCGTTCGGCCTCGGTGACGACGGCCGCGTTGACGTGCGCATCGTCGGTGGCCGCGATCGCGTACCAGGCACCGTCGAGATCGCCGTCGCGGTATTCCCGCACCGTCAGGGTGATTTCGTCCATCGCCTCGACGGCGGGGGTGGCGGTGCGAGAGATGACGTGCACATCTGCGCCGCTGGAGATCAGTAGGGGTAACCGACGCTGCGCGACCGTGCCGCCGCCGACCACGACGACCTTTTTGCCGGCCAGCCGCAACCCAACCAGGTAGGGGTTCTCGGTCACCGGGCAAGCCTATGGTGCGTGGCGGCGTGTGCGACAAAGCGCGCCACCGCTTCCGGCGCCGCGGCAGGATGGGTGTGCAGATACGACGCGTGCACGCCGGCGTGCACGACACCGTCTCGCACCGCGTCTATGTCCTCACCGCCGTACACCCAAGCCGGCTGGTAGCTATCGGCGAATGTGACTGCGGTTCGGTGGAATTCGTGTCCTACCGCTCGCTGGCCGGCGGAATACAACACCGATTCAGCGACTGCGACGGCGTCGCGATAGGCCAACGTGAGCTGCGGGGTGAACCGCGCGGAACCGGCCAGCACCCCACACATGGGATGTCCGTCGAGCTCGGAGACCAGGTAGATCAGTCCGGCGCATTCGGCATGTATCGGCGCCCCTGCCGCGGCGAGTTCCTTGATCTGCCGGCGGACGACATCGTTGCCGGACAGCTCGGCGGCGAACTGCTCGGGAAAACCGCCCGGTAGCAATACCGCGTCCGTGCCGTCGGGCAACCGGTCGGTGAGCGGATCGAACTCGGCCACTTCAGCGCCGGCGGCCCGCAGCAGCTCGGCGTGTTCGGCATAGCCGAAGCTGAATGCCTTCCCGCTGGCCATGGCGACGGTGGCACACGCCCCCTCCCCGGTGGCCGCGGCGGGATCCCACGGCGGGTCGCCGGAGCCGCCCCCGGCTGCGGCGACCACCGCGGCCAGGTCGACGTGTCGAGCCACCAGGGCCGTCATCGCCGCCACCGCGGACGTGGCGCGCCGGCCGTACTCGACCGCGGTGACAAGGCCCAGATACCTTGTCGGCAGCTCTAATTCAGCCGTGCGTGGAATGGCGCCCAGCACCGGGACGCCGACCTGCTCGCAGGCCTGCCGCAGCACGTGCTCGTGTCTGGCCGATCCGACTCGGTTGAGGATCACACCGACGACCCTGGTTGCGGTGTCGAACGTGGAAAAGCCGTGCAGCAGTGCGGCGATGCTGTGACTCTGGCCGCGTGCGTCGACCACCAGGAGCACCGGAGCTCCGAGCAGACCGGCCACCTGCGCGGTGGACCCCGCCGCCGGGGATGCTGCGGCCGGTCCGATGCGCCCGTCGAAAAGGCCCATCACGCCTTCCACCACGGCAATGTCCGCGCCGCGCGCGCCGTGGACATACAACGGGCCAATGAGGTGCTCCCCCGCCAATACCGGATCGAGGTTGCGGCCGGGCCGGCCCGCGGCCAGCGAGTGATAACCGGGGTCGATAAAGTCCGGGCCCACCTTGAACGGCGCCACCGTATGCCCCGCCTGCCGCAGCGCTCCGATCAAACCCGTTGCGACCGTGGTCTTTCCGCTGCCCGACGCGGGCGCGGCGACAACGATCGCGGGGACTCGGGTCACTTTATGACCCAATGCCGCGAGCGTGCACAGAATGACACGCCACGCGGCGTGTCAGCGTGCGGACACGCTCCCCCGCAAGCGGGAGGTGCCCCCAGCTCGCGGGTGGGAGGTGCGCCCAGCTCGCGGGATGACGGGGCCACACTCACCATTCGATGCCCTTCTGGCCCTTACGTCCTTCGTCCATCGGGTGTTTGACCTTGGTCATCTCGGTCACCAGATCGGCGGCCTCGACCAGCCGCGGCGGGGCGTCGCGTCCGGTGATCACCACATGCTGGTGACCCGGCCGGGCCACCAACGCGTCCACCACGTCGTCGACGTCGAGCCAGCCCCACTTGAGCGGATAGGTGAATTCGTCCAGCACATAGAAGTCGTGGCGCTGCGTGGCCAGCCGCCGCGCGATCTCCGCCCAGCCCTCGGCTGCCGCCGCCGCGTGATCGGACTCGCCACCTCCCTTACGTGACGCACGTATCCAGGACCAGCCCGCGCCCATCTTGTGCCATTCGACGGCGCCACCGACGCCATGCTGGTCGTGCAACTGGCCGAGTTGGCGGAAGGCCGCCTCCTCGCCTACTTTCCACTTGGCGCTCTTGACGAATTGGAATACCCCGACATCGAGGCCAATGTTCCAGGCCCGCAACGCCATTCCGAATGCCGCCGTCGACTTGCCCTTGCCGTCGCCGGTGTGCACCGCCAGCACCGGCGCATTGCGCCGGGCACGGGTGGTCAGGCCGTCATCGGGCACTTGCAGCGGACGACCCTGTGGCATAAGCGCTTACCCTTCCGGCTCAGGCCGCGCTGCGCACGGCCCGCGTCAGGCAATCAGCGTGCAACTGCTCCAGTCGCACGGTCGGGGCGCCGAGCTGGCGAGCCAACTGCCCGGCCAGCCCCAGGCGCACATACGACGTCTCGCAGTCCACCACCACCGCGGCTGCGCGCTCGGCGACCAGCCGTGCCGCCGCTATCCGGCTGCGGCCCAAAGGGTCCGGCCCGGCGGTCGCCCGCCCGTCGGTGAGCACCACCACAAGGGGCCGTCGGGCCCGGTCACGCACCCTTTCCCGGACTATCAGCTCACGCGCCGCCAGCAGGCCCTCGGCGAGCGGCGTCTTGCCGCCCGTGTCGAACCGGGCCAGCCTCCGCCCCGCGATGTGCGCCGACGACGTCGGCGGAAGCAACAGCCGAGCCTCGTGGCCGCGGAACGTGATGACCGCGACCTTGTCGCGCCGCTGGTAGGCGTCGCGCAGCAGCGACAGGGTGGCGCCGCTGACGGCGGCCACGCGGTCGCGTGCGGCCATCGAACCGGAAGCGTCGACGACAAAGATCACCAGGTTGCCCTCGCGTCCCTCGCGAACCGCGCGGCGTAGGTCGTCGGGCTGTGGCCGCAGCGGCCCGGCACCGGCACGCTCGGCCGCCGACAGCAGGGTGGCGAACAGGTGCAGTCCATGCGCGCCCGGATCGCTGCCGTCGGTGGCGGTCACCACCCGGCCGGAGACGTTGCGGGCCCGCGACCGTCGCCCCGGCGCACCCTCGCCGACCCCCGGGACGGTCAGCGCTCGGGTGCGGAAGGTCTCGGACGGCGGCGCGCTGGGTTTCGGTGACGATCGCGAGCGCGGCGAAGCCGGGCGCGGCGGGTCGTCGCCCATTGGGCTCAGCGGCTGCGGCTTGCCGGCTGAGTGCGAGTTCGGTTGCGATGCAGGGTCATTAGCCCGCTGACCGCCTCCCGGCGGGTCGGGGTCGGGCTCCGGCTCGGTACCGGCTTGCGCCAGTGCGTCGTCCAGCTGATCGCGGTCGAGGCCGGGATCGTCGAAGGGGTGTCGGCGCCGCCGATGCGGCAATGCCAACTCGGCCGCCACCCGGATGTCCTGCTCCTCGACGGACAGCGCGCCGCGCCAGGCCGCGTGGGCGGCGGCGGTGCGGGCCACCACCAGATCGGCCCGCATCCCGTCGACGTCAAACGTCGCGCACAGTGCGGCGATGCGGCGTAACTCGTTGTCCGGCAACACCACATCGTCGACCAGTTCCCGCGCGTCGGCTATCCGCCGGGCCAGCTCGGCGTCGGCTTCGGCATGGCGCTCGGCGAACCCGTCCGGGTCGGCCTCATAGGCCATCCGCTGCCGGATCACAGCCATCCGCACGTCGATATCACGCGACGCGTGCACCTCGACGGTGAGACCGAACCGGTCCAGCAGCTGCGGACGCAGTTCGCCCTCCTCGGGATTCATCGTCCCGATCAGCACGAACCGGGCCTCGTGCGAATGGGAGATGCCGTCGCGCTCGATATGCACCCGTCCCATCGCGGCGGCGTCGAGCAGCACGTCGACCAGGTGATCGTGCAGCAGGTTGACCTCGTCGACGTAGAGCACGCCGCCATGGGCACGAGCCAGCAGCCCAGGGGAAAACGCATGCTCACCGTCGCGCAGCACCCGCTGCAGGTCCAGTGAACCGATCACCCGGTCCTCGGTGGCGCCCAACGGCATTTCGACCAGGCCGGCGCCCGCATCTGCCGGGTCGCGTCCCGACGCGGCTGCCAGTAGCGCGGCGAGCCCGCGCACGGCCGTCGACTTGGCGGTGCCATTCTCGCCGCGGATGAGCGCCCCGCCGATCTCCGGGCGCACCGCACACAGCAGCAGCGCGAGCCGCAGTTGGTCTTGTCCGACGATCGCGCTGAACGGATACGGCCTCACGGTTGCTCCGCCAGACCGGACCCGGGCCGCAGCATCGGCACATGCGGAACGCCGTCGTCGACGAAATCGTCACCATCGCGGACGAATCCGAACTGGGAGTACATGTCGGCCAGATAGGTCTGCGCGTTGATCCGGCATGGGTAGTCGCCCACCTCGGCCAGGGCGGCACGCAGCAACCGGGTCGTGTGGCCCTGGCCGCGCGCGCTGCGCTTGGTGCACAGCCGCCCGATCCGGAACGCCTTTTCGCCCCCGGCGTGCTCCTCCATCAACCGCAGCGTGCAGATCACCTCGCCGTCGGGCCTTTCCAGCCAGAAGTGCCGGGTTTCGGCGAGCAGGTCGCGCCCGTCCAGTTCGGGATACGGGATGGCCTGTTCAACGACGAAGACCTCTACTCTCAGCTTGAGCAGCTCGTAAAGGGCTCGGGCGTCAAGGTCTTTGGCCCATGCGCGGCGCAAAGCTTCTGTCATTGGCGCCGCTCCTCCTCATCGCTTCGCTCTGCATCGTCGCCGGCGGGTGTCATTGGCGCCGCTCCTCCTCATCGCTTCGCTCCGCATCGTCGCCGGCGCGTGTCATGAGACGGCCTCCAGCTGCAGTACCTTAGTTCCCCAGGACCACACCTCGTCATACAGCGCGGGTTCGCGAGACAGCTCGGCCCCCAGCGATGGCACCATCTCTTTGAGCGTGGGCAGCCAGGATTGATATCGGTTGGCCCACCTCGTTTTGAAGCACCGCTGTAGCACGTCGAGCATGATCGGCACGGCGGTCGATGCCCCCGGGGACCCGCCCAGCAGTCCGGCGATGCTGCCGTCGGCCGAGTTCACCACGGTCGTGCTGAATTCGAGCACACCGCCTGTGCGCCTGTCTCGCCGGATCACCTGCACTCGCTGACCGGCCACCGTGGGCTCCCAGTCCGAATCGACTGCGCTAGGAGCGAATTCGCGCAACGTGCGGACGCGGTCGGGTTCGGAGAGCCGCAGCTGACCGATCAGATAGTTCAGCAGCGTCAGCTGAGTGACGCCGACGCCCAGCATTGCGAGCAGGTTGTCCGGTTTGACCGACCGGGGCAGATCGGTGACGTGCCCGTGCTTCAAAAACTTGGGTGACCAGCCGGCGTACGGCCCGAACACCAACCACGCCTTGCCGTTGACGAACCGCAGGTCCAGATGCAGCGCCCCAAGCGGCGGAGCACCCGGCGCGGGGACGCCGTACACCTTGGCCCGGTGAGCGGCGGTCAGCGCCGGGTCGTCGGTACGCAGGAAGCGGCCGCCGATCGGGAACCCGGCGAACCCTTTGACCTCGGCGATGCCGGACTTCTGCAACAGCGGCAGGGCGTCACCACCGGCCCCGACAAAGACGAATTTGGCGTTCAGCTTGCGCTTTTCGCCGGTGCGGCGATTGCGCACCGTCAGCGTCCAGCTGCCGTCGGGCTGACGGGACAGGTTGCGGACCTCGTGACCGAGCAGCGCGGTGGTGCCGTTGCGCACGCAAAAGCCGATGAGTTGCCGCGACAACGCACCGAAGTCGACGTCAGTCCCGTCGGCGGCCCAGTTGAGCGCGACAGGCTCGGCGAAGTCGCGTTTGGCGGCCATGAACGGGAGACGGCGGGCGAACTCGGCCGGGTCGTCGATCAATTCGGTGCGGGCGAACAGCGGGTTGTGGGCCAGCGCCCGCTGCCGCCGTCGCAGGTAATCGACGCCCTGGGCTCCGTGGACGAAACTCACGTGCGGGACCGCGTTGAGGAAATTGCGTACGTCGGTCAGGATGCCGCTCTCTGCGGCGTACGCCCAGAATTGGCGGGTGACCTGGAATTGCTCGTTGATGACCACCGCTTTGGTGATGTCGATCGATCCATCCGGGAGTTGCGGGGTGTAGTTCATTTCGCACAGCGCGGAGTGCCCGGTGCCGGCGTTGTTCCAGGGGCTGCTGCTTTCGGCGGCAACGGCGTCTAGCCGCTCGATCAGGGTGATGGACCAGTCGGGCTCCAGCCGCCGCAGCAACGCGCCGAGCGTGGCGCTCATGATGCCCGCGCCCACTAGCACGACGTCGGCTCTGGCTAACCCTGACACCCTCGTGGTCCTTCCCCGCAGCTGTGTGCCGGTCCCCCAGGTTATCGCGACGGGTGTGGCGGGCGGCGCCGTGACCACGCTCTAAGCTGACCTGGTGACTGGCTGGGTGCCCGACGTCCTGCCCGGCTACTGGCAGTGCACGATCCCACTCGGGCCCGATCCGGACGGTGAGGGCGACATAGTCGCCACCCTGGTCCGCCGTGGGGAGGCCGAGAACGCCACCGGGCGAGCGCATGCGGTCTTGGCGGTGCACGGCTACACCGACTACTTCTTCCACACCGAGCTGGCCGATCACTTCGCGGACCGCGGCTTCACCTTCTACGCGCTGGACCTGCGCAAGTGCGGCCGGTCGCGACAGGCCAGCCAAACGCCGCACTTCACCACCGACCTCGCCCGCTACGACGCCGAACTCGAACGCGCCCTGGCGGTCATCGGCGAGCAGGCTTCCTCCCCGAGCATCCTGGTGTATGGCCACTCCGCCGGCGGGCTGATCGTGTCGCTGTGGCTGGACCGGTTACGTCGACGCGGTGCTGCCGCCGCTGGGGCCGGCGCGGGGGTGTCCGGCCTGGTGCTCAACAGCCCGTTCCTGGACCTGCACGG
The DNA here is from genome assembly GCF_052144515.1 of Mycobacterium sp. Classification (GTDB taxonomy): domain Bacteria; phylum Actinomycetota; class Actinomycetes; order Mycobacteriales; family Mycobacteriaceae; genus Mycobacterium. The sequence goes on from NZ_JBKQQD010000134.1 coordinate 19,038, forward strand.
CCCGGCGATCCTGCGGGCGGGCGTGACGGGGGCGACTATCGCCGCGCTGTCGCGACTGCGCACCAAAGGGGTGGCCCGGGGAACGAGTAAGGGCGGATACGGCTCCAGCCTGCACCGGGACTACCACGGGGACTTCGACTACAACCTGCAATGGAAACCGCTGGGCGGCTTTCCGATCACCTTCGGCTGGCTGCATGCGGTGCGGCGCGGCCAGACCCGGCTGCATCGCGGACTCGATGTCGGAGTGCCCAACCTGATCCTGCGGTCGGATCGCAGCGTGCGCGAAACCGCCGATCCTAGCTCCCTGCAACGCGGCGACGCGGTGCTCGACGTCACCCAGATCGCCCGGTGGGCCGGCTGTATCGGCAACCGCAGCACCATCGTTCCGGTGCCAGACGCCAAACACGATGTCTTCCTGTCGCTGCCGCAGCCGCGCCAGATCGCTTATCGCCGACTGGACCGCTGGCTGGACGAATACCTGAAGACTCGCGACAACACCGACGCCCCGGCATCGCCGGGGAAAGGCTGAGGAGCCCACTACGATGGAAACCTACGACATCGCGATTATCGGAACCGGTTCGGGCAACTGCATTCTCGATGAGCGTTATGCCGCCAAACGGGCCGCGATCTGCGAGCAGGGCACCTTCGGCGGTACCTGCCTCAACGTCGGATGCATCCCGACGAAGATGTTCGTCTACGCCGCCGATGTCGCCGAGACGATTCGCGCCGCAACGCGGTACGGCGTCGACGCGCACATCGACGGTGTGCGTTGGCACGACATCGTCTCGCGGGTCTTCGGGCGCATCGACCCGATCGCCTTGTCCGGCGAGGACTATCGCCGCTCGGCCCCCAATATCGACGTGTACGCCCAACACACCCGTTTGGGACCGGTTCAGGCCGACGGGCGGTATCTGCTGCGCACCGACGCCGGTGAAGAGTTCACCGCCGATCAGGTGGTGATCGCGGCGGGCTCGCGGCCGATGATCCCGCCGGCCATCCTCGCGTCCGGCGTCGCCTATCACACCAGCGACACCATCATGCGTATCACCGGACTGCCCGAACGGCTGACGATCATCGGAAGCGGTTTCGTCGCAGCGGAATTCGCCCATGTCTTCTCCGCGCTGGGCGTGCGGGTCACCCTGGTGATCCGGGGCGGCACAATGTTGCGGCATTACGACGACACCATCTGCGAACGGTTCACCCGCAGCGCGTCGAGGAAATGGGACCTGCGCACGCACCGCAACGTCGTCAGCGCCGCGAACCGCGGCTCTGGCGTCACGCTGGAGCTCGACGATGGTTCCACGCTGGATGCCGACCTGCTACTGGTGGCCACCGGCCGGGTGTCCAATGCCGATCGGCTGGATGCCGAGCAGGCCGGAGTCGATGTCGAGGACGGCCGGGTGGTGGTCGACGAATACCAACGCACCTCCGCGCGTGGGGTTTTCGCACTCGGTGACGTCTCGTCGCCGTATCAGCTCAAGCACGTCGCCAACCACGAGGCCCGCGTCGTGCAACACAATCTGCGCTGCGACTGGGACGACACCGAGTCGATGACCGTCACCGACCACCGGTACGTACCGTCGGCGGTGTTCACCGACCCCCAGCTGGCAACCGTCGGATTGACCGAAAACCATGCCGTGGCAAAGGGCTTCGATATCTCGGTCAAGATCCAGGACTACGGCGACGTCGCGTACGGCTGGGCGATGGAGGACACCACCGGGATCGTCAAGCTCGTCGCCGAGCGCGGCACCGGGCGCCTGTTGGGCGCGCACATCATGGGCTACCAGGCGTCGTCGATCATCCAGCCCTTGATCCAGGCGATGAGCTTCGGGTTGACCGCCCCGCAAATGGCCCGCGGCCAGTACTGGATTCACCCGGCGCTGCCCGAGGTGGTGGAAAACGCGCTACTGGACCTGCGGTGACGTCAGCGCTCCTGGCACTGCGGGCATAAACCGCGCAGCGTCAAGCCGGCCCGCTCCGACAGCGCGAAGGAACTGCCCGCCATCGCGTGTTCTAGCGCCGAGCTCAGCTGCCGCGCGGGCACCTCGATGATCGAGCCGCATTGGGTACAGACCGCGTGGTGATGGGGAGCGATTGCCAGCCCGTAGGTAGTGACACCGTCGTCGAGGGTCAACGCGTGCAGCACACCCTGGCCCACCAGGGTGGTCACCGTGCGGTAGATGGTCGCCAGGTCGGGCGGCTGGGCGCCGGCTGGCACCGACGCGCGCAGCCGCTGGTGGATCTCGGCCACCGGCAAGTGCCCGTTGACCGGCTCGAGCACCGCAAGCACCTGGATCCGCGACGCCATCCGTCGCAGCCCGCGGGCGCGCAGAAAGTCACCGATCCGTTCCGTGACGGCCGGATCCAGGGCCGACAGCTTTGACGTCACCCGTTCAGTCTCCCGCCAGCCACCCGGGATTGCCAGTGCCGAACAGCACGCCCGGCGTGAACGGTTCCTGCAAGTCAGTTGCATCGAACGCAGGCACGAACCTACAGTCGGGACTGTGTGGTCTCGGCTGCGCAACACCCTGTCGCCCGCGGAGTGGTCGCGCCTGGCACTCATGCTGGCGGTGATCGTCGCGCTACACCTTCTCGGCTGGGTCACCCTGGTGTACATCGTGGAGCCAGCACGGCTTAGCTTGGGCGGCAAGGCATTTGGCATTGGCGTTGGGCTGACGGCCTACACCCTGGGCCTGCGGCACGCCTTCGACGCCGACCACATCGCCGCCATCGACAACACCACCCGCAAGCTGATGAGCGACGGGGAGCGCCCCCTTGCCACCGGATTCTTCTTCTCGCTGGGCCACTCGACGGTGGTGTTCGGGCTGGCGCTGCTGCTGGCGACCGGGGTCAGGGCCATCATCGGGCCGGTCGAGGACGATTCCTCACAGCTGCACCACTACACCGGCCTGATCGGCACCAGCGTCTCGGGCGTGTTCCTGTATCTGATCGCCATCCTCAACGTCATCGTCCTGGTCGGCATCCTGCGGGTGTTCGCCCGGCTGCGTCGCGGCCACTACGACGAATCCGAACTCGAACAACAGTTGCAAAACCGCGGATTGCTCAACCGGTTTCTCGGCCGCTTCACCAAATCGGTCACCAAGTCATGGCACATGTATCCGGTTGGATTGCTGTTCGGACTGGGTTTCGACACCGCGACCGAGATCGCGCTACTGGTCCTGGCCGGCACCAGCGCGGCGGCCGGGCTGCCGTGGTACGCCATCCTTTGTCTGCCCGTGCTGTTCACCGCGGGCATGTGCCTACTCGACACCGTCGACGGCTCGTTCATGAACTTCGCCTACGGCTGGGCCTTCTCCAACCCGGTGCGCAAGATCTACTACAACATCACCATCACCGGGCTGTCGGTGGCCGTCGCGCTACTCATCGGCAGCATCGAACTGCTCGGACTGTTCGCCGGCCAACTCGGCTGGCGGGGCCCGTTCTGGGACTGGCTTGGCCGCCTGGACCTCAACGCCGTCGGCTTCGTCGTCGTCGGGATGTTCGTCGTCACCTGGGCCATCGCCCTGCTGGTCTGGCGCTACGGCCACATCGAAGAGAAGTGGACCCCGGCGGCCGAAAACTAACACCGCTTACCACCGCGGCGACCCGGGTGTAGAAACGTTTCATGGGCCGCCTTAACCGTGCGCCGTCGGGCCGGTGACCAGCGATGCATGAGCTGTCGCTGTGCGAAGCGATCGCTGGTGTGGTCAAAACGCATGCCGATGGCCGCCACGTCGACGTCGTCCGGGTCCGGATCGGCGCTCTTCGTCAGGTGGTACCCGAATCGCTGTCGTTCTGCTGGACACTCGTCCGGGATTCCGAGGATATGCCCGACGCGGAGCTGGAACTAGAGTGCGTCGGCGCCGAGGTGCGCTGCCGGTCGTGCGGTGAGCAGTCAGAGATCACGTCGGCCTGGTCGATCTGGTGTCCGCGGTGCGACAGCTCCGATGTCGAGGTGCTGCGCGGCGACGAATTCCTGGTGACGTCGTTGGACGTCTCATGAAAGGTGTTGACGATGGGTAGGTTTCATCGGCACGACGACGGAACCGTGCACACCCACGAGCACGATCACGATCCACATCAGCAAGACCATGGGGACCACAGTCGCTACCAGACGGGCAGGCAGCGTATCGACGTGCTGGAGGCGATCTTCGCCGAGAATGACGTTCTCGCCGACGCCAACCGGGCAGCGTTCGAGAGCAACGGGGTCCGCACGCTCAACCTGATGAGCTCACCGGGGTCGGGAAAGACGACCGTGCTGCAGGCAACGCTGGACGAGCTCGCCGGCGAGTTCGCGATCGGAGTGATCGAAGGCGACATCGCCACCGACCTGGATGCGGCCAAGCTCAGCGGTCGCGGCGCCCAGGTGTCACTGCTCAACACCAGCAATGGTTTTGGCGGCGAATGCCATCTCGACGCACCCATGGTCAACCGCGCGCTACCGGGCCTCGACCTTCCCGCGCTGGACCTGGTGATCATCGAGAACGTCGGCAACCTGGTCTGCCCGGCGGAGTTCGACGTCGGCGAGCACGCCAAGGCGATGGTCTACTCAGTCACCGAAGGCGAGGACAAGCCCCTGAAGTATCCGGTGATGTTCAGATCGGTGGATGTCGTGCTGCTCAACAAGATTGACCTGGTGCCGCATTTGGACGTCGACGTCGACTCGTACATCGCGCATGTTCGCCAAGTCAATGCGACCGCAGCGATCCTGCCGGTCAGTGCGCGCACCGGAGCCGGCATGGGCGCCTGGTTCGGCTGGCTACGACGCTTCGCCTAAGATCTCGAAGCCTGAATCGTTTGAGACTTTTGCGAATGATTTGCAAAAGGTTTGTACTCCAACCAAAACCGTCGATAGTGATTAGCCGGTCTTATCGGTTTGTGAAGTCGCGACCGAGTGCTCGAAATCCGTTGTTGCACAGCCGAAATAACCAAGTACGAAGACCTATGCAACACCCGTTCAGTTGCGCATAGACGGGGTACCGTTGACATCTGTTGAGGGCGGGAGTAGACCGAAAAAGAACGCTGCGCAAGTGGGCCGACGGTCGACTCC
>NZ_JBKQQD010000135.1:0-5161 GCF_052144515.1 Mycobacterium sp.
TTTTCTGATCAACCGACCCTATGTGCAGCTCTGTGATGAAATGCGCGCACTTCCAACCACATCCGACGTACTAGAAGCGTGGTTGTGGCGCAACGCAGCTCGGATCCTGAACCTCACATTAGGCCACGAGGCGCACCCGGCGTGACTGCTTGTGATGGGGCGCTGCTAAGGCGCCAACCGTCGATTGGCGTGAGTCGGACCCATGCCGAAGGCGTCACCGCCTTCGGTCGAGGCCCAATCCAGTGTCGCGACGTCGCGGGCGCTGTCGCCGCCGTGTGCGCGAATTGGGCGACGGTGCGATGGCGTTGGTAGGCCGTGGAATTGGCCGCGCGTGTGGTGTGGCGGCGCGCGCTGGACTCGACGGTGCTCAACGATGCGGTTGCCACCTGAGGACACGATCACCCAGCTCGCGGTGTGCTTGTTAGGCGAGCAGACCGCGACCGGCTGCGGGAGTTCGGCATACACGAGTCGGACGGCGCTCCTGACGAAAAGGAGCGCCGTCCGAAGCACCAACACCTGGTTACCAAGCGTGCATGATGGCGCGGTGAAATGTGGCCTCGGCGTCAGGAGAGAGTTTCCCGCCTGACGCAAGCCCACCGCGCTGTGCCCAGTTGATGGGCCTTGCTTCGCGTGGGTACCTAGCGCTCATGCTGGGTGCCACAGCCGAGAGGAGGAATCTTTTCTTCCGGTCCGACCTTGGTCTGCCGTGGATCCGTACTTTCACTCTACGCCCGTCTAGGTAAGCGACGCCCCCTGGTGCTCGCGCAGGTGGAGTGCTAAACCGGAAGGAGCGCAGCCAGCCGACACCCGTCGCGATGGCGCGGTGCGGCAACCGACATGTAGGAGGTGGTTGCTGTGCTTCAGCCCGATCCATTCCGTGACATCGACAGACTCGCCGCGCAGCTGCTCGGTACATCGCCCGGATCCGCCCGAGTCCCACTGCCTATGCCGATGGACCTCTACCGCTCCGGTGATCACTACGTGCTCCACGCCGACCTCACGGGCGTGGATCCCGCTTCGGTGGACGTCAGCGTTGATGGCGGCATTCTCACCGTGACGGCACAACGCAGCGAACGCACCGAACACGACGTGCAGTGGCTGAGCTCCGAGCGCTTCACCGGTAGTTACCTGCGTCGCCTGTCCCTCGGTCAGGACATCGACGCCGAGCACATCGCCGCCACCTATCAGAACGGGGTGCTGACGGTAACCCTCCCCGTGGCGGCAAGGGCCAAGCCGCGCCGCATCGAAATCAGCCACGGGGCACGTGAGGAAACAAAGATCGTCGAGCCCGGCGACTCATCCGACCAGCACACCACGACCTAACCTCTCCTCACCTGACGGGGTCCAGGCGGGTGATGCCGGCGGCCCTTGGCTGGTGATGCCCATTTCGCATCGAGTGCGCCAACAGCACCCGGAGCTCTTCGCCGAGGCCATCGTCGTCCACGCACGACAGGGTGACCGGGGTTTGTCCCTCGCCGACCGTGGGGACTTGATATCGACGGGGAGCGCAGTCGGTGCCACATCGATGCAGCGGCAACACCTCGCTTATCTATGGAGACTTGCGCGCCCGTGCGGGCAGGATCTCCGCAGATAAGGGACTTGCGCTGCCTGCTGCCGCCGCTCGACACGCCGGATGCGCCGGTCGCCGAATTTGCAACGTAAATTTGGACGATCTCGACCGGGACGTCCAGATCTAAATTGCGAACCCCTGCAAGCGCCCGGCACTGCACGCAATCAGCACCAACCAACCCCAAAATGGAATTGGTCCACCACCGAAAGAGAAACCCATCACCGACACGCCCGAAGACCTGCCGTCGCCCGACGAGTTCCGGAGGAAGATGGCCTACCTCGACCGCGAGTTCGCGGATGCCCGCCGGTACCTGTCGGCGTTGTGCGCCGAAGACAATCAGGCGCTCGGTGTGCTGATGGTGGAGATCCACCGCAGCGGACGGGCCATGAACGTCTTGGCAGCGATGGCGGTACAGGCCCTCGACTTCGCCCACCTGTCCGCGGATCGCCTCGGCGGCGATGTCCAGAGGTGGCTCGACGAGGCGGCGATCGCCCAGGACACCGCCGAGACCGAGCGGGACCAGACCGAGCTCGGCGGCGAGGGATAACCTTCGGGCCGTACCTGACCGATAGACCGGTGTCGGTGGCCGGGGGTTGGTGCAGCACAAGCGCTGTTGCCATGGCTGCCGACCCCCCTCGGGGTCCGTGCGAGTGACTGCCGCGACCGTTGACGGGGCCCACGATTTTGGCCGGACCATCTGTGTAGTGTCTGGGGCTCTGCGCACCATCGCGGTGAGTCCCAAGCCATACCGGGATTGCTTGGCATGCCGAGATTGGTTGGGCAGTGACGACCGACGCGACCGGCGCACCATCCGCGCCACCCAGCTTCCCCGGCCACCTGGGACCGTTCCCTCGGTTCCGCGGTGCCCACGCCACGCACTCCCACCGGATCCATCCCGTCACGTCAAAGGCTTTCCCTCACAGGCACTCCCGGCCACGGTTCACCATCCCCAGCCACGGGTCACCATCCCCGCACCAATGCGCAAGCGCCAGTAGGGATCTGGCGGTGCCTACCGACAGCGCACCATCCGGTCAACCCCACGGTGACCATCGAGGGGGGTGGGGGGAAGCCCTAGGCCGGTCGCCGCTGCGCATGGCCGAAACGGGACATGTCGGTGCGGGTACGTAGATTCACGAGTTTTGGGCCTGGCCGCGATAGGCTCCGTGGTATGGCCCACGCGTCTGAGACCCGGCGCATCCTGCGTGACCTGGACAAAGAGCTGGCCGCGGCGGGTGCGGCGTCAGGCCGGGATTTGGGGTGGACGGCGCAGGAGCAAGCGATTCTGGGTCAGATTGCGTCGATTCTGGACCGCAAAGCCGAGTTTTTGACTTCCTACGCCGAGGCGACCGATCTGAAAGTGCGGCTCAAGATCAGCTCCGAGCTGCGTCTGCTGGAGCAGGCGGCGGCCCGGCTGATCAAGGGCATCAAGACCGACATCCCGCAGCCGGAGAGCTTGAGAACCATCAAAGCCCGAGCGGCGGTGCGCCGCCGGTGGGATGGCGCTGGACATGCCGGCTGACCGCGGCGGCCAGGTCGACGCCGGCGGCTACCAGTTGCCGCCCGGCAGCTACGCCAAGCTGCTGCGTAAGCAGTGTGAGAGCCGCGCCGAGTTGGAGCACATTGTCCACAATCCACGGTGCGACGTGTTGGTTGATGATTGGCGGCCGGCGCTGGTTGAGCTTGAGAAGGCTAGGAAGCTGGCCGCCGCTGCGGCCGCGGAGATGTTCGAGCAGCTGTTGGCCGCCGGGGAGCCGATCGTCGTCCCCGGTTTCGGGGTGGCCGCGCCGGGCGCGCCGGATTGGCTGCGGCTATCCAGTTGGTCGGGCGGCGCCAGCTCGATCCGCGTCTACCCCGATGATGTCTGCGAGCCGGCGGCGTTTCGTGGTGAGCGAAACGGGGTGGGCTTCGAGCAGGTGCCGGTCGCGCCGCGGCATCAGCATCATGCCTGTTGATCGCGGTGGCCGGGTCGCCGGTGATCGCGCCGACAGCTACGTGCTGGCCGGGGTTTTCACGGCCTGGCATCGCAGCGCCGCCGCTACGGATGCGCGTTGGGACGTGGACGGTGACCGTGACCCGGGTTTCGACGACCTGGACGAACCGTGCGGCGTGTCCGATGACGATTACCAGGCATTGCTGGCTGGGGCGAGGGTGACCGCGGAGGCGGCGGCCGCGGAGCGGATCAAGGCCGGAGAACCGATCCCCGGCGTGCTGTTACGCCCGGGGTGGCCGTTACATCCGTGGTGGGAGCCGTACCGGTTGTTCACCATCCCGCGGGTGCCGTTCTTTCGGGACGACGTTCTTTACCGCATCACGGCCGATGACGTGGTCACGGTTAATCCCGAGCGGACGGCGTGGTACAGGGGGCCAGCAGGCCGCCCGCCGGCAGTCGGTTGTCACCGCGAATCGCGCCGCGCAGTAACGGTCACCAGCCGAACCCGGTAACGCCCAAAATCCTGGCCCCCCCAGCGGCCACGCTGAGGACGCAAACGGCTCGTTGTGGCTCAGGTGCCGCCGGTGTCGTCCTGTAGCGCCCGCGCGGCCCGGTGCAGTGCTAAGCCCACCGCCATCCTGTCGTCGAGGTCGGCACCCCAGTCAAGTTGCACCGCGATCGCCCGATCAGTGACCGCGTCGGCAGCGTCGGTCAGCGCCGAGTCGCAGCGGATGACTTCGAGCGCGACGGTCTCGGCCACCCGGTTGGCGTCAGTCGGCGACAGGTCGTCGAAGACGTGCGCATCGGCCAGCACCGCGGCCAGGGCTTCGAGCGTGGCGTGGGCGGTGCCGGTGATGCCGAGCAGCTCGGGCAGCTCGACGGTGAGGAACCGCACCGCCGGGGTGTTGCTGGTGGTATCGGGGGCAGACGTCATCAGCCCATTATTTCAGCCAGCTAACTGCCCCGTGAGCACACCGTGAGCACAAAACTGTGGCAGTCACAGTTAACTGTTGTCAATCACAGTCATGTCTTTCAGCAGTTAGAGCGCATTTCAAGCCCCCGACCAGGATCGCTGAACCGCTCGAAATACAGTTCAATCCTGACAGGGGGTCTACCATCGGCAATCATCATGAGTACGACCTATTGGCGTGGCGCGGCCGAGGACGAGGCGATGCAGGACGAGCACCGCTTCGTCTGGACGGCGATGCTGGACACTATCGATGTCGACCTCGCCGGGACGCGGGTGCTCGACGTCGGCTGCAACCGGGGAGGCTTTCTGCGGCTGCTCGCCGACGACTGCGGTATCAAAGAGGGCTTCGGCTACGATCCAGCGGCGGGCGCGATCGAGGACGCACGTCGCTTGGCGGGGACGCGCCCGCTGCGGTTCGAGGCCGCCGCAGCGCCACCCGCAGCGTGAAGTGGCTTCGATGTGGCGTTTAGCCACGAGGTGCTTTATCTGCTTGATGATCTGCCAGCCCACGCGACAGCCATCTCCCGGACCCTCAAGCCCGGCGGCGTGTACTACGCCGTCATGGGCGTGCATGCCGCCAGCCCCCTGACGGCGACCTGGCATGCGGAGAACCTCGAGGAGGTGTCTTCTCATCTCCTCCTCCAACTGTAGCTCCAAATGCGTACACTTCCATGCCAAAAAAAAAAGTGAT
>NZ_JBKQQD010000136.1:0-5265 GCF_052144515.1 Mycobacterium sp.
TGTCGCCGTCCGGCGCGAGCCCCTGCGGCACGCCACCGGAGCCGAAGTGCATCGACAGCGGAAGTTCGGCTTCCTCGCAGATGCGCAGGATCGGATCCCAGTGGTCGGTGTGAAACGACGGCAAGCCAAGTTTGTGCGGGGCCTCGATGAACGAAACCGACCTCGCCCCCTTGGCTGCGGTGCGTTCGATCTCGGCCACCGACGCGTCGATGTCCCAGAACGGCACCATCACCAACGGGATCTGGCGCTCGGGGGCGTAGGCGCACCACTCATCGATGATGAAGTCGTTGTAAGCGCTGATGCACAGCTTCGCGAAGTCCTTGTCCTCGGCCTTATGGAAGGTGCTGCCGGCGAAGCCGCCGAAGTTCGGGAAGCACAGCTGGGCCCAGGTGCCCTCGATGTCCATGTCTTTGATGCGGTCGGCGATGTCATGACACCCCGGCAGCATGTCGTCGTAGCTGCGTGGGTCCATGCCGAATTCCCGGGGGTGCTTGCCTGCGACGGCGTTCAGGGCAAAGTTGCCCGACTGGCGCCCTTCGTAGAGCCAGGTGTCGTTGCCGTCGGGAAGCTTCACGATGCGCGGCGCGACGTCCTCGTACTTGGAGGGCAGCCGGTCAAGCCACACGCGGGGATGTTCGATGACGTGGTCGTCAACGGAGATGATTCTTGCGTCTTCGGGAAGCATGTGATCTCTTTCTGACAGATACAACGTCTCAACGGTAGAACGTCACCTGCGTCAGACGCAACGAGCATACTATGCTGACGCGCAGCGAAGTAGCGGCTACCGAGAGGCTCTGACATGGCCGACGCCGACGTGCTCGTGATTACCGGCGGAGCCGGAGGGATGGGGCTTGCTTCTGCCTGCGCTCTCGCAGGGCGGGGCCGCTTGTTGCTGGTCGACGCGGACGAAGGGCACCTGGAAGCAGCACGCTCCATGCTCAGCGAACAGGGAGCGCGTGTCGACACAGTGCAATGCGATGTGACGTCACCCGCCGACGTCGCCGCTGTGGCTCAGCGAGTAAGCGCCTCGGGACGTTTTCGGTGTCTGGTGCACACCGTGGGGGTCTCCCCCGAGATGGCCAACGCCCGGACGGTAATCGAGGTGGACCTCGTCGGCAGCGCGCGCATCACCGACGCAATGTTCCCCCTGGTCGAGCCGGGCAGTTCGGCAATCCTATTCGGCTCGATCGCCGGATACAGCGACGTCGACCCGGCTATCGAGAAGTTGCTGTGCGATCCGCTGTCCGACGGGCTATTCAGCACGCTTGAGCAGGCTCTGGGCCATCCGATCGACAGTGCGACGGCTTACGTGCTGGCCAAGCGCGGGGTGATGCGGCTGACGGAACGGCTGGCCACGCCTTGGGGCGCCAAGGGGGGACGCGTCGTCGCCATCTCGCCCGGCCTGATCGACACCGCGATGGGTCGGCTGGAACTCGAGCGGCAGCCGATAATTCCGCAGATGATCGAGCTGACGCCCGTCAAACGATCGGGAAGCCCGCTGCCCGGCCGCACCGACGACATCGCCGCACTTGTCGCCTTCCTCGAATCCGACGCCGCGACGTTCATCTCCGGATGTGACATCCGCGTCGACGGTGGCCTGGTAGGAGCGGCCAGGCACATGCTGGGAGGCGGTTGATGATGATGCTGCCTCGAGAAGCGCTTGACCCCGAAATCCGCGAAGCCGTTCGCGACATTCCTGACTTCGTATTCTCGGCCGAGACCGTGCCGACGATGCGGGAGAATGCGGTGTTCACGCCCGTCGCGGCGCCCGACATCGAGCACACTGATCTGACGACCGAACCCGCCGGCGGTGTCAGTATGACCGTTCTCCGCCCCCGCGATGCGGTCGGCAATCTTCCGGTTCTGTTCTGGATGCACGGCGGCGGGATGGTGATAGGCAACCGCTTCATGGACGATGCCCGATTGGGCGCATGGTGCCGTCTGCTGTCGTGCGTATGCGTCAGTGTCGAGTACCGATTGGCCCCCGAAGCGCCATATCCCGCGGCGATCGACGACTGCGACCAAGGGTTGCGGTACATCGTTGATCACGCGGCCGAGCTGCGGCTCGATGCGCACCGCATCGGTGTCGGGGGTCGCAGCGCCGGTGGTGGACTGGCCGCAGCTCTGGCGCTGCGTTGGCGTGACAGGGGTGACAATCATGTCGCCTTCCAGTACCTGGAATACCCGATGCTCGACGACCGCATGAATACCCCCTCGAGCCTGCTCGACGGACTCCCGCTGTGGAGTCGCGAATCCAACGCTTTCGGCTGGCACGCCTACCTCGGCGACCACTACGGAACCGACCAGGTGCCATCCGACGCGGCGCCGGCCCGGGCGGTCGAGTTGGCCGGGCTACCACCAACGTTCATCACTGTGGGCACCGCCGACTGCCTGCGCGACGAGGCGATCGACTTTGCCGGGCGGCTTTGCCGAGCCGGTGTCTTGACCGAGCTTCATGTCTACGCCGGCGCGGTGCACGGCTTCGATATGTTCACCGACTGTGCGGTCGTCAGGTGTGCCGCGCATGACAGCGCTGATTGGCTGGCCCGCCAGTTCCGCTGATAAGACCCACGTTAACGCCGTGGACGACTGCGGGGCAGGCCAAGCCGGTTCTCGACGATCAGGCTGCGGAGCACTTCGCTGGAACCGCCGTAGATCGTCGTCGCGACCGCGCTGCGATAGTGCGCGTCCATGCTGCCGTCGACGGGAGCCTCAGGGTCGGTCCAGTCGAGCAGTCCCGACATTCCTGCTATGTCGATCGCGGCGGCCGAGGCACGGACATAGCTTTCCGGGCCGAACAGGGCCGACACCGGCCCCGGTTTCTCGCCGTCGGCATCCAAGAACGCGACACGCAGCCCGAGCAGGTCAGCGACCTCGGCTTCCATCGCCATTCGTGCCAGCCGCTCCCGAACGAGGTGGTCGTTGATCAAGGGGGCGCCGTCTGGCCCGGGCTGCGTGCGGGCGAACTCGAGCGCATCTGCTGCGATCGATCTTGTCCTCGCGCTCGGTGCGATGTTCTGCTCTGCTTCGAGGGCGGCTCGCATCACCGAAAAGCCCTGATGTGCCTCACCGATTCGGTTGGTGTCTGCGACCCGTACGTCGTTGTAGAACACGACGTTCGTGCGTTCGTAGCCCATGGTGTGCACCGCCCGGATCTCGATGCCGGGTGTATCCAGTGGTACGAGCAGCATGGTCAGACCGCGGGTGCCGGACGAACCTGGCTGCGACCGAGTGAGCAGGAAGCAGTAGTCAGCGACGTGGGCAAAGGTAGTAAAGATCTTCTGTCCGTTGATAATCCACTCGTCGCCGTCGCGCTCAGCGCGCGTCGCGCAGGCGAAGACATCTGATCCGCCGGCCGGTTCGGTGTAGCCCAGGCAGATCAGAGTCTCACCGGCGGCGACGCCGGGCAGGATCCTGGCCTTGAGTTCTTCGGAGCCCGTGGCCTTGATCGCGTTCGCCGGCAGCATCGTGGTGCCGGGCCCGATCGTCGGGACGCCGCCCTTGCGCAGGGTGTCCAACAGCACTGACGCCTCGAAGTGGTCGAGTCCGGCGCCGCCTTCCTCGACCGGCCAGGTCGGCGCGACCCAACCGCGCGCACCGAGCTCGCGCGTCAGCGTCCGGTCGACGCCGTCTCCGGTTCGACGCTCGTTCTCGATCACCTCGCGGGTGACGTGCTCAGCGATGAATGCCTCGGCATCGCTGCGGATGCGGCTCCAGTTCGCGGGTTCGGTGAAATCCATTGGCTCAGCGACCTCCCGGGAGAGCGGGACCGAAGCGTCTATCCGCGAGGACGAGAAGCTCACGCCGGGGATCGGCGAACGCCACCGTCCAAGCCTTGGCCCGTCGGTAGTAGAGCTGGATGTCGTACTCCTCGGTGAAGCCGTATCCGCCGTGCACGTGGAGGCTGTGCTGACTGGCTTGATAGGCCGTTTCGGCGGCGAACACGAACGCCATCGAGGCAAGCGCAGGCCCGTCGTCATGTTCGCTGTCCAACGCCCAACACGCCTTCTGGACTAAGAGTTGGGCGCCGTCAAGGGCGCCCAGGATGTCGGCGAAAGGATGCGCAACGGCCTGATACATCCCGATCGGTTGGCCGAACGCCATCCGTACTTTGGCGTACTCGGACCCGATCTGCACAGCTTCCTCGGCCAGCCCGATCAACGCGGCGGCCCGGAGCACACGGACGTTGTCCAGGGCCTTCGCGAACTTGGCCCGCGCAGGCTCGCCATCGGCGAGCGAACGGCCGGTGGCGGCGTCCCATCGCGCCAGAGGCAAGCCGCCGAGGTTGCGGTGCGGGATCGTCGGCTGCCCGTCCGGTCGGGTCACATAACGCACAGATTTGCCGTCGAAAGCCAGCACCGCGTGGGCGATCGCTCCGTCGACGAGAAGTTGGTCGCACACGGGTCGACTGCCCGTTGCCAGCGACACAATGTTCGATCCGGTGAACACGCGCCCCAACAGCTCTTTTTCGCCGAGGCGACCAAGCAGACGGGCCGCGGCCGCGGTCTCCGCGATTGGAATCGGGGCTAGCCGACGGCCCGCCTCCTGCGCGATCAACGCCAATTCCAGCAGGCCGCCGTCCGCGCCGCCGTGATCCGATGGGATGCCGATCCCCAACGCCTCGACCTGGGCGTAGCTCTGCCACAAGGCCATATCCATGCCGGTCGATTCGGCCATCCGAACCCGCTGCGGTGTCGACTCCTTGCGAAATAGCGCGGCGAACGCCTCGCGAACCGCGCGCTGCTCATCAGTCAGACGCAGATCCACCTCGGGCTCCTCCCATACTCGCGCCGTAGCCAGCACCTTACTCTCAACGGAGTTGCTACATGCAGAAAAGTAGAGGCATATTCTCTAACTACGCACTCACTGTTAGAGTCTGACGCATACTAGCCGCCGCGCCAAGGAGGACTTCGATGACACCGAAGCTGGGATTTCCGGTCTTCGATGGTGATAACCACATGTACGAGACGCGCGATGCGCTCACCAAGTTCTTGCCGCCGGAGTACCATGGCGCCGTCCGCTACGTGGAAGTAGACGGACGGACCAAGATCGCCACGCTGGGACAGATCAGCGAGTACATCCCCAACCCGACCTTCGATAAGGTCGCCGCGCCGGGTGCCCAGGAGGACTACTTCCACAACGGCAATCCGGAAGGCAAATCGCATCGCGAGATCCTGGGCAAGGCGATCGAGGCAACCCCCGCGATGCGTGAACCGGCGCCCCGGCTAGCGCTGCTCGACGAGCAGGGCATCGACAAGTCGATGA
>NZ_JBKQQD010000137.1:0-2909 GCF_052144515.1 Mycobacterium sp.
GGCAGGGGTTGCCGGTGCCGCCGGCGTTTTGCATCACCACCGAGGTCTGTACGACGTTCTTCGCCAACCCAGGACGCTGTCTTGACGACATATGGAACGAAGTGCGCGAGAAGATGCGATGGCTCGAGGCCGAGACGTCACGCACATTCGGTTACGGTCCGCGGCCGCTGTTGGTCAGTGTGCGCAGCGGGGCTGCACAATCGATGCCCGGGATGATGGACACGGTGCTCGACCTGGGCATCGACGGCGCGGTCGAAGACGCACTCGCGGATGCTGGGTCCGCGGAGTTCGGACGCGACACCCGCAATCGCTTTATCGACATCTACCGGCGCATCGTGTTGGCTGGTGACGAAAACGTCGAGGTGCCTGCCGACCCCTGGGCGCAGCTACGGGGAGCCGTCGAGGCCGTTTTCGCGTCGTGGAGGAGCCCGCGGGCGATCAACTACCGAGCACATTACGGCCTGGACGACGAAGCCGGCACCGCGGTTATTGTGCAGGCCATGGTGTTCGGCAATCTGGCGCGCGACTCGGGCACCGGGGTTTTGTTCTCCCGTAACCCCATCACCGGCGCCAACGAGCCGTTCGGTGAGTGGCTGGCAAACGGCCAAGGTGAGGATGTCGTCTCGGGCAACGTCGACGTCGAACCCATCGCCGCGTTGCGCGACGCGCAACCGGTCGTCTACGAGCAGCTCATGACCGCGGCGCGGACGCTGGAGCGCCTTGGCGCCGACGTGCAGGATATCGAATTCACCGTCGAAGAGGGCAAGCTGTGGCTGCTGCAGACCCGGACAGCCAAACGGTCAGCTCAGGCCGCGGTGCGCCTGGCGTCACAGTTGCGCCATGAAGGACTGATCGATGATGCGGAGGCGTTGCGCCGGGTGACTCCGGCCCAGGTCCAGACGCTGCTGGAGCCATCGCTGCAACCCGAAACCCGGCTCGCCGCAACACTTTTAGCTAAGGGCCTGCCGGCGTGTCCGGGCGTGGTGTCAGGCAAGGCCTACGCCGACCTCGACGAAGCACTCGATGCCGCCGACGCAGGGGAAGACGTCGTCTTGGTCCGCACCGCGACAAGTCCCGACGACGTGCAGGGCATGCTGGCTGCCCGAGGCATCGTCACCGAGATCGGTGGAGCAACATCGCATGCCGCAGTGGTCAGCCGGGAGATAGGCCGACCGGCCGTGGTGGGGTGCGGTACCGGGGTGGTCGCAGCCCTTGCCGGCAAGCTGATCACCGTCGACGGCTACGAAGGCGAAGTGCGTGAGGGTGTCCTCGAACGCACTGCCTGGTCCGAGACAGACTCACCCGACCTGGCCGAGCTAGCCGAGATCGCCCGCCGCATCAGCCCGATCCGCGCCCACGCACGTGGGGACTACGCGGTGCTTGCCGACACGTCTCCGGCGGCGGTAGCGGACGCGCTCGCCGCTGGTTATACGGACGTCATCTCACCCCATCCCCTGATCACCATGCTAATTGCGCTACGACTGAATGATGACACGAAAGGATTGGCGAATGTCTGAGTTGACTCTGTTGCAGGCCGTCCTACTCAAAGGCCGGGTAAGCGAAGCGTATCTCGTTGCCACTCTCGACGAAGACCCCGCCGACGTCGCGGCGACGTTAGCGCAATTGACCGCAGCCGGCCTGCTGGTCCAAGCCAAGACGCTTCGGATCAGCCCCGAGGGACGCGAACGACTCAACGCCCTACTGGCAGAGGAGCGTTCGGGTGTGGACCAGAACGTCTTGGCCAAATCGTATGACGATTTCCGAGTCGTCAACAACGACTTCAAAGCGCTGGTATCAGACTGGCAGATCAAGGACGGCCAACCTAACTCCCACGACGACCCCGAGCATGACGCTGCGGTACTGAACCGCCTTGACAACGTGCATCAGCAGGTGTTGCCCGTCATCGCCACGGTCACCACACTGTTGCCCCGGCTGAGCGCATACGCCAAGAAACTGAACTCGGCCTTAGCCAAGGTCAAAGCCGGCGACACGATCTGGTTAGCCCGGCCGATCATCGACTCCTATCACACTGTCTGGTTCGAACTGCATGAAGAGTTAATTGCCGCCTCGGGCCTCACTCGCGAAGAGGAAGCCAGGGCCGGGCACGCGAATTAGCGGACACCCAAGGGCACTCGTTGCTTCCCGGCGCCGGTGGGAACTGTCAGCCGGCCGAGCGCCCGGGACCCCGAGGTCCAAACGTCCCAGCCAGGCGTTTAATCTAGAATAAAATCTCTGGTTGAGAGGTGATGGGTGTGAACTCTGCGTTGACCGATGAAGAAACCCTGCTGGTCGAGACGATCCGGGCATTCATCGATCGTGACGTCAAACCGACGGTCCGCGATGTCGAACACGCCAACGAGTATCCCGACAAGTGGATCGAGCAAATGAAGCAGATCGGGATCTACGGATTGGCCATCCCCGAGGAGTACGGCGGCTCGCCGGTGTCGATGTCCTGCTATGTGCTGGTGACCCAGGAATTGGCGCGTGGCTGGATGAGCCTGGCCGGCGCCATGGGTGGGCACACCGTGGTTGCCAAACTGCTGACGCTGTTTGGCACCGACGAGCAGAAGAAGACCTATCTTCCGGCGATGGCTACCGGCGAGGTCCGCGCGACGATGGCGCTCACCGAACCCGGCGGTGGCTCAGACCTGCAGAACATGACGACCACCGCGCTTCCCGACGGTCAGGACCTGGTGATCACCGGTACCAAAACGTGGATCTCCAACGCGCGCCGCTCGGGTCTGATTGCCCTGCTCTGCAAGACCGATCCGAAGGCGACACCGAGGCACACCGGCATCTCCATCGTTCTGGTGGAACACGGTCCGGGCCTGACGGTTTCGCGGGATCTGCCCAAACTGGGCTACAAGGGCGTGGAGAGCTGCGAGCTGTCCTTCGCCGGCTACCGCATT
>NZ_JBKQQD010000138.1:0-5216 GCF_052144515.1 Mycobacterium sp.
ACCGGCCGCACAGTCGGTTTCGGTAACACGGTGTCGCATTCACACCGCCGCAGCCGACGCCGGTGGTCGCCTAATATCCAAACCAAGACCTACTTTGTGCCCTCAGAGGGCCGACGGGTAAAGCTGCACGTGAGCGCCAAAGGGATCAAGGTCATCGACCGCGACGGCATCGAGACGGTCATCGCGCGACTGCGCCGCGACGGGCAGCGGATCTGATGGCGGGCAACGCGATCCGGCCCATCGTCAAGCTGCGCTCCACAGCGGGCACTGGCTACACCTACGTCACCCGCAAGAACCGCCGCAACGATCCCGACCGGCTGCAGCTGCGGAAATACGACCCGGCGATCCGCCGCCACGTCGAGTTCCGCGAGGAGCGCTGATGGCCAAGAAATCCAAGGTCGCCCGCAACGAGCAACGCCGGGCCGTGGTGGCGCGCTACGCCGAGCGGCGCGCAGAGCTCAAGGCGATCATCCGCTCGGCAGCCAGCACCGCCGAGCAACGGCAGGCAGCTCAGCGCGCGCTGGCCCGCCAGCCCCGCGACGCCAGCGCGGTTCGGCTACGTAACCGCGACACCGTCGACGGCCGGCCCCGCGGCCATCTCCGCAAGTTCGGGTTATCACGAGTACGGATGCGCCAACTCGCCCACGCCGGTCAACTACCGGGCGTGAGGAAAGCGAGCTGGTGATGACCAGAAAAGCTACGAGAGGCCGGCGCACCGCCAGAACCGAAACCACCTCGCCGAAGAAAAACATGTTCACCACCCTCGGCATCAGCGCAGTGGACTACAAAGACACCGCCACCTTGCGGGTGTTCATCTCCGAGCGAGGCAAGATCCGTTCACGTCGCGTCACCGGGCTCACCGTCCGCCAACAGCGTGACACTGCGACCGCAGTCAAAAACGCGCGAGAGATGGCGCTACTGCCCTACCCTCAGGCGGCGCGGTGACGTCCTGGCGCCGCGCCACTGACCGCGCCTTCACCGTCTTCGTCTGCTCCTGCTGCGCGGCTGGACCAGGATTATCCGTCCTTGCGGAACTTGGCGAGAGCATCCGACGCTGCCGGCACGGCATCCTGGTGTCCGCGCCGTGCCTAGCAGGGAAACTGAGCTGCACCGCCCACGCCGACGGTCCAGGCACCATGGCAGTGCTACAGCCCTGCTCCACAGACCGATCACCCATCGGCTTGCCGCACTGGATCGGTCCCCTCACCAATCCCGCGGACACCGAAGCGGCGCAGGCCTGGATTGAACGCGGCGACTGGAACATAGCCACCTTGCCGCAACACCTGCAGTCGCCACTGAATTGGCTGCAGGCCAACAGCTCTCGCAACTGACCGCGCCGGTCGAGCGCCGTTGCGGGAACGCGGACCCTAAACACTCTCACCGAAATCACGTGCGCGTGGTGCCGTGCCACGCGCCCGCGCCGCACGCGGCGCACCGATTGACAGGTTCAGCGATGATGATTGATGATAAAGACGCGGACTTAGGTGCCGATAACACCCGACTACGTCAACCAATCGATGTCTGCGCAGGGCCGGCGTGATGGGATATCGGTTCATCTGTTGACGGAATCAATCACTCGCCGGCGAGTGCTGCGCTGCTCGCGATTTCTCGGACACGTCGGGAGCCAGCGTTATGGTGGCGATCCATGCGATGTTTGCGCGTACCGCGAATAAGGTCCTCGACTTTCTCACTCAGCTGCTCGGGGGACTGTGGCCGTTTGGTCGCGCGATTGCTGAGAATAGGTTCGACAAGGAGGGGCGATGCTCGTCCGTCAAGACGAGAGTTTTGTGGAAGAACTCAGTGTCCAGCTGCAATTCAAGGAACCGATCACGAGCAGCGGTGCTGTGATGACACTGCCGGCGGCTACTGCTGACCTCAAAGACTGGGTGGCTGACCGGCGCAAGTTCCTAACTGTTCGATATGACGACTGGATGCAGGTCATCGGGGACTTCCGCGACAGTGTGTCAACGACCGGACCGAAGCTCAGCGCGGTCGTGACATCGTCTGCAACACAGATTGATTCCTTGCTTCAAGGCCTGTTGTCATCAACTACAGCCGCTGATGGAACACTCTCCCACCACGGTATAGACGCAGCAGTGCGCGCTGATGTTCTATTGCTGCTCGAAGTGCTTCAGTCTGAATTATCCACTGAGGCAGCGATTATCGCCGCCTGGCGCGATCTCGTGAAATCATCTCAGACTCCTAATCGCTCAGCAGAAGAGATCTCGTTTCGGCGCGACACCCTCTTTGCCATCGCACAGCGCCGCAATCTCGACGTGGTCGGTAGCTTCGGCACATTCACCAGGGTGGACTCGGTCCTGACCGACGTCGCTGACGCGGTCCAAGAGGAATTAGACAGAGCTGCCGGTATCGATCACCAGCGCATCTTCCCACCGAGTTGGGAAGCCGGCGGTCAGCCGCCCTGGCGGCGGCTGCAACTTTGTGAGCAAGTCCTGACTCGCCCGCCCCACCGAGGTGATTGCATCGTCTGGCTACGGCTCGCACCCACGTTCCTGCGGGAACACGATCTCACTCACGGGCAGGTAACGTTCTACAACGCGTCTTATCTGAGTGGCTTCGTTCGGCACCCCGAAGGCGCGGACGAGTTCTTTGACGTCGTGCCAACGGAGGTTCTGACACCGCCCCCACCAGAACGCGCGCCCATCTTGAGCGACGGCGAGATGGAGTGGGAAGACGATTGGAACATGGCTTACGCGCGTGTCGTACTGCCAGGTACCGAGGTTCACACAGCCGAGGCGAAAGCCATTGCGCTGGTGGAAGCCCTCAAGGCAGTGAATCATCCGCAGAGGGACACCTGGAAGCTGCTGAGGGGGTCGCTGCTCTACGTGGACGGCGAGCGGCGGTCCCTATTCTCGTGGGGGCCAAAGGAGTACATTCCCGAGCCGTATTGCGCGCAGAACGATCGGTTGAGCCGAGAGATCGGCCGAATGTCGCAGTCGAATCAGACGCTGGACGCACAGTCGATACACGATCTGCAGGACGCTATCGGAATGAGCACTGCCCTCAAGGCAGCAGACGATGAGAGTCCGCAGGCCGTTGTGATGGCTTCGGTGCGGGCTATTGAGCATGTGAACGCCTGGACAACCGGTGGCGTCAAGAATTGGGCCGACTTCATTTCTGATTACTTCAAGAAGGCCCAGGCTCGAGTAAAGCTTGTCGGGTTAATCAGCCACTTCACAAAATCAGCGATTGACCACACGCCAGATCGTCGCCCCGATGCGCCCGCCGCGCCTCAACAAGCGCTGTTCGAGATTCGGCAGAGGCTGCTGCGAACTTTCGGTGCGCACGAGTATTTCAATGTTCGAGCTGCTGCCGACGAGGTCGCCGCGCTGCGCGGCATCTATGCCGGACATTTTCTGACGCGGGGGCTAGGTGAAGTCGAGACTGCGTTGGCGACACCGGCAGGGATGTTCGCCCGCCTTGATGAGCAATGCCGTCGGTTCGATCGCCAACTCGCCCGCCTGAAACGTCTGCGCAACTCAGCGATTCACGGCGGTCCCATTTCAGAAGCTGCGTGTCAATCTGTCGCCGTATTCGCCTTCAACCTCGGCCACCAGTGCCTCAACGAGGCAATGAGAGCACTCCTAACCGCGATCGACATTCCATCTCACATGGAGGAGTACCGATCCGACCACATCGACAGATTCGAGCGCGTCAAAGCGACCGGAGACGTCGACGCATTGTTCGTCGTGTGCGAACCCGAAGACGATGACTCGTGTTAGGCAGCCGCATTGACGGTCAGAGTTGGGTCCTGCACCAGGTGCGCCGCCGAGCCGATATGCTTTGCGGCGTGGCTGGCGACAACCTCCGCGATCATATGGATGAGACGTCTTCTCAAGTCGACCAGGGGTTTAGCCAGATCAGCTCGATTCGCGGCGCGATCGACGCCGCAGGCGCGGTGGTCACTGGCCAGCAGCGCATCATCGACCTCCTCCAGTCGCTTATCGACCGGCCGGCGCACTAGTGCAATGGGGTCTGCGCCGTTATTTGTCCGGATTTGCTCAGCGAGGATATCGGCGTGGCCGGCAACCTCCCAAATCGTCTATCGGCGGCGGCGAAAGAGCGTTCTTCTATCGACTCCTCACCGGGCGCATAGTCGGGTGCCGCAGGTTGGGCACCAGCGGGCCGACGTGCCGAGTATCGCTTGGATCGATGCCAGATCGTCGTGGTGGTGCGTGCATGCCTGGCGTGTCAGGTGGATGCGGATGGTATCGACGATGAATTGCGCCCGTTCAAGGGGGGTGGTGCCGTAGCCCTCGATATCGGTTGTGCCGTAAGCGATGACGTCACCATGGTCCAACTCGCGCTCGTAGCGGGTGGCGCCGTCGTTGTCGGTGCCGGCGACTGTCCGGATGAAGCGGCCGCTGGACCGCAGATCGAGCTCGATGCGCCATTCGGCGTGGCGCTCGCGGAAGTAGAAGCTGTGGCCCTCGACTTCCCCGCTCCACTGTTCAGGACAGAGGCCGCCATGACTGTGCACCGTGACACCCTTTTGTCCGGCGAGCAACGCCTGCAGGTCGGCTTCGTCGGCCTGCTCGGCGGCTGTGATCTGCTGGCCCTCGGGTGATTGCCAGAACGCTTTAATGTCGTCGAGCCACTGCCGGAATGCGCGACGGCGTTCCTCGGGCGGGCGAGCACAGACGCAATCGAATCCGTGGTCGTGCAGGTCGCTTTCGGGCAGCCGGGGGTGACACGAACAACCGCAGCGCTCGCCGCTGTCGATGTACCGCCACACGGTAAGCGCATCCAGCGTGACATCAGCCAGCTCGTCGGGATCGGCGACGTCGTGCCGGGCGAATACCCCTGCCAGGTGGTCACGGTAACGCCGGCGCGCCTCATGGCGGGCGCGCTCGATGCGCTCCCGGTAATCGACTGCACCCGGATCATCCGAGAAGTCGATCACTTACATCTCGGGTTCTTGGTCCACGGTGGCTGTCCATCCTTCGTTGTTCGCTAAGGCGTTGTAGACGAGCTTGTGCTGCTCCAGTGACACGGAGGGAAAGGCTGGGACTAGTTGATAGTTGCATAGCAGAATCCTTGTGTCCGGTTCGTCGGGTGGGCCCGGCAGCGGCACGCGGGGGCGTCTCCAGGCGTTGTGTCGCCTCTTGCGCGGCCGGATCGTCACCCCATGTCCGGCTCTTCAGATAAGCCAGCTGACCGGGCCCACAAGCACCTAATGTATCACTAGTAGGGCG
>NZ_JBKQQD010000139.1:0-13230 GCF_052144515.1 Mycobacterium sp.
CGTGACCAGGAGCAACGACTTCGAGCGCGACTTTTCCTTCGCGGATGAGATAGAAGGTATTGGCTTCTCTGCCTTCTTGAAAGATGAACTCACCGGCGTTGAAGCGGACGTTCGACGCACATCCGACGACCAGTTCATGATAACGCGGGTCTATCTGGCTAAAGAACGGATGCTTAGCCAGAATGCCTTCAAGCGTCTTCATTGTGTTTTCCTTTCCGGGTACGCGGCTCCAGGTTGGGCACGGGCCTTGTGTGTCTTAGGTGGGGTGCCGCTTCGGCCACGCTGTTGATCACGATCCATCCCGTGCGTCGCACAAAAGGTCACAGTGTCCAGCTACGGCAATCGGGTGCAGGCCGACAGCATCGACATCATCGCGGTTAACAATTACGGCAACAGGTTTACCGCCACCGGCCACTGCGGCAGCCTCAAGGTCTCCGCTTATGACAACCAGGTGCAGGTCGGCAGCGTCGACACCGTCGACGTCTCGGGCAACAGCAATACGGTGACGTACCACTCGGGCTCGCCCAAGATCACCCAGTCGGGCTACGACATCGTCGTGAAGCAGGGCTGAGGCTGGTACACCGCATGCGGGTAGCCGCTGCGCGACCTCAAGATCCCGCCAGCAAGGAACGCGAGCAGTATCCCCGCTAGCCCCCCGGCCGTCGCTACCATCGATGACCCGGACACCATGAAATAACCGACCGCGACGCCGACGGCCAGCAAGGCCAGGTGCAGGGATGACCAGCGCGCCATCGACGGCAGTCGGAAGGACACACCCATGCCCAGCAACAGCGCCAGAACGTGACCGACGGCGGTGAAGTCAAACTCCGTTGCCCAGGCTGCAGTTGCTGTGATGCCAAGCCACCAACCGATCCAGACTGGCCGCCAGCGTGCGGGTATCGATGCCGTCAGCGCGCCCAGAACACAAACCGCGCCGTAGCTGACCCCCACGTCGCTCGCGTGTGCGATGGAGATCGGCACCCAGCCCGCCTGGACCGCGGTGACCAGCCCGACCGCGACGAGCAAAGTGGCGCCGATGTGACCGAGTGTGAACGCGATGAGCAAACCCGTGCTGCGCCATATCAATTCACCCAGGGCCAACAAGCACACCAGTCCGGGCAACCACGCATACACTTCACCGCCGTCGTCGACAAACGCGCTGCCGACCAACGTGCTCAGGTGGCCGCGGGCCAGATTGTGCAAGTTGGTGCTCATGCGACTTACGACGACGTCGCGTGCGTGCGGACCGAGCGCCGTCAACGTGGTAGAGACCGCAATCAGCGCGACGGCGTACACGATCGTGACGCGCAACGACGCAACGACGGACAATGCCCGCGTAGCCGTTGCTGTCCAACGGCTTTCAAAGCGCAACACCGTCCGTTCGGGCAAAACGGGCGTGGCGCCTCGGCCGTACCAGGCTGTGACCGCCGTGTCGGCTCTGTCACGAACCGCCGTGTCAACGATCGTCATTCGCCGCTCACCTTAGGAGGCCGCCGAGGTGACGGGGTGGCCGGGCCAGCCGCGATCGCGGGCCAGCAGGTCGGCGACGGTTTCGCGTCGCACCAATTCCTGGGACTGGCCGCCGGCGACGGCGACCAGCGGCGGCCGTCCTTCCATATTGCAGCTCGACCCCATCGAGTGGTGGTAGGCACCTGTGCAGGCCACCGCCAGCAGATCGCCGGGACGGATGTCGTCAGGCAGCTCGACGTCGCGGGCGATCTCGTCGCCGGCCTCGCCGTGCCGGCCCACGACCGTGACGGGCGCGGTGCGGCTTGGCCGGTGCCGGTTAGCCAAAGCCACGGTGTATTTCGCGCCGCAAAGCGTCACCCGCGAGTTTTCCGTCATGCCGCCATCGACCGCGACGAAGCTGCGGCTGTCGGGCTGGCGTTTGACGGCGATGACCCGGTACAAGGTCACACCGGCGCGCGCGGCGATCGCTCGGCCCGGCTCGATCACGATCTGCGGACGGGGATATTTGTATTCGGCGCAGGCGGACCGCAGCGCGGCATCGATGCTCGTGGCGAATGTATGAAGGTTGGATTCCGGGTCGCCGGAATGGTAGGGGACGGCATGGCCGCCGCCGAGGTTGAGCTCGGTGAGCACGATCTGATGGCGCTCGCGTACCTCGGCCATCAAGGCGACCATTTGCCGGATCGCCTCGCCGTACAGCCCCGGGTCGGTGAGTTGCGACCCGAGTTGGCAATGCAGTCCGACCAAATCCAGGCACGGCTGATCCGACACGCGCTTGACCGCGCCGGCCGCCTGGCCGCCGGCCAGAGCAAAGCCGAATTTCCGGTCGGTGCGGTCGGTGTTTATATCGGGGATCACCCGGATCAGGACACGCTGGCGACGACGCAGCCGCGCGGCCAGAAGCGCAATCTCGCTGGGCGAGTCGATCACCACGCGCCCGACCCCGGCGGCGGCCGCATCGTGCAGCTCGCCGGGAGTCTTGGCATTGCCGTGCAGGATGATCCGCGACGCCGGCATGCCGCCGGCCAGGACGGTGGCCAGCTCGCCGCCCGTGCAGACAGCCACGCCGGCACCTTCGGCGGCCGCCCACCCGGCCACTGCGGTGCTCAGCAGCGCCATTCCGGCGTAGACCGGCTCGACATCGGGAAGCGCGGCGCGATACCCGCGGATGCGGGCCCGAAAGTCTTCTTCATCCACCACGTGGGTAGGTGTGCCGAACTCGGTTGCGATCTCGGTGGCAGGCACCCCGCCGACACACAGCCGGCCTCGTTCGTCGACGTGGGTGCTGAGTGGCCAGACCGCGCGGTCCAGGTGCGCGTTGAGCCCATGCCGCGACGGCGGAAGCAGCTCAAACAACGTCATGTCCCCAAGGTGCGGGTCTAACGCGGAATCGGCCACATTCTTTACGAACTCTTCACACCCCGGTCGCTAATCTTCACAGCTTCAGCACTGGGGACCGCGGTGTGGCCCTGTTTACGAGGTCCGCGGAGAGGAAATCGCCGCGATCACTTCCTCCGCGGTTACGATGGCGGTGGCGTAGTTCGGGATGTTTATTTCCAGAGCGGCGTGCATCTCGGTTTCCGAGTAGTCCGCGGTGGCGTCTTTCACCATCGTCACCTGGTAGCCGAGCTCGGCGGCGTACCGAACGGTTGCTTCCACGCAGGTATGCGCGATGAGCCCCATGACGATGAGCTGATGAATACCGTGCCGCTTGAGTTGCAGGTCCAGATCCGTGTTGGCGAAGCCGCTGGAACCCCAATGCTCGTGAGCGACGATATCGCCCGGCTGCGGTTCGAACTCGCTGCGGATCTCGCCACCCCAGGTGCCGTGCTCGAAGGTTTTGCGTGACCACGCCGCCTTCTGAATCGGCGCTATGTACTTCCAGGTTTCGTAGTCGCCGGGCCGGTACCGGCGATGCAGCGCATAGAAAACGCGGATGTCCGCGCTCCGGGCGGCAGCGAGTACCTGCTCCATGTGACCGACGCAATTGTTGGCTTCGATGACACCCTTCAATCGATCCCATACCTTGCCGCCCGCGGAAATGAAATCGTTGTACGGATCGATCACGACCAACCCGGTCATGTCCTTGCTGTAGGTCACAGCGGTCATTCGCCCATCCAAGCTTTCGCGGGCGCGGGCGTCTAGTTCGGGCCGGCGGGACTAATCGACGGTGGTCGTCGTGAGGAACGGGACGTCGTCGGGTGCGGTGTGACGAGCGGTCAACAGCGCCCGCGCGGCGTCACCGATTGGAATGCGCAGCGGCAGTTGCGGTTTCTCGGCGGCGTCGGCCACCTCAGCGGCGACCTGTTCGGCGGTGATCATTCCGGGCCGCGGCCCACCGCCGCGCAGGATTGCGGCGTAGGGATCGTCGGACAGCGTGTACGTCGTCACATGGCCACGCTGATCGATGCCGCGCTGAGCCGTTCGGGCTCTTGACGGGCTGCTCAAGATGCTGCTAGACATGGCGTGCGCCGCAAATTTGGGCGATCGCCCAAAACCGCTGGCTGCCGGCAGTTGCCTGAAGCAAAGGAAGCATCGATGACTCTCGCAAACGGCACCGACGTCTACTACGACCCCTACGACACCGGCATCATTGCGGACCCCTATCCGACCTACGCGCGCCTGCGCGAAGAGGCACCGATCTACTACAACGAAAAGTACGACTTCTGGGCAATATCACGGCATTCCGATGTGGAGCAGGCACTGGCGAACTGGCAGGCCTTCTCCAGCAGGCGCAGCGACATCCTCGAGTTGATCCAGTCGAAATTCGACATGCCCGGCGGCGTGATGATGTTCCAGGATCCGCCCGAGCACACGATGCTGCGCGGGCTGATGTCGCGCGTGTTCACGCCGCGCCGAATGGCCGCCATCGAGGACCAGATCCGCCAGTACTGCATCCGGTGCCTGGACCCTCATGTTGGATCGGAGGGATTCGACATCATCGCCGAGCTCGCTTCAATGATGCCGATGCGGGTGATCGGCATGCTGCTGGGAATACCTGAGTCCGAACAGATCTCGGTTCGCGACGCCAATGACGCTAACCTGCGCACCAAACCCGGCGCACCCCTGAAGGTCGCCAACGCCGACTCGATCGCCGACGGCCGGATCTACGCCGACTACGTCGAATGGCGATCCAAGAACCCGTCCGACGACCTGATGACGACACTGCTCAACGTCGAGTTCGACGACGAGCAGGGCGTGCACCGGAAGCTGACCCGCAAGGAGGTGCTGCATTACACCCAGGTGGTGGCCGGTGCAGGCAACGAGACGACGGGTCGGCTGATCGGCTGGCTGGCCAAGGTGCTGGCCGAGCATCCCGACCAGCGCCGAGAGATCTATCAGGATCGTTCACTGCTGAATCGAACCGTCGACGAAACACTGCGATTCGAGCCCACCGGCCCCCACGTCGCGCGTTGGATGGCAAAGGATTTCGAGTGTCACGGTACGACCGTTCCGGCTGGCAGCGCCATGCTGCTGCTGTTCGGTGCCGCCAATCGCGACCACCGCCGATATGAGGACCCGGACACCTTCAACATCCACCGCGACAACATCTCGCACATCACGTTCGGCAAGGGCGTGCACTACTGCCTGGGCGCCAACCTGGCCCGCTTGGAGGGCCGCGTTGCGCTGGACGAGATGCTCAACCGCTGGCCCGAATGGGGCATCGACTACGACACAGCGAGACTCGCGCCGACCTCGACGGTCCGTGGCTGGGAGCAGCTGCGAGTCGTTTTGCCCTGAGGGCCCAAGCTTAGCTCATAGCGATAACAGCTGGGTCGAGGCGTTTCTCGAGACTGAACCTACGCACACCCATCGCGGCGTGTCGTGTGCGCAGTTTCAGTGTCGCGGTCGTCGCGCCCTCAAGTCGCTGAGAGCGGTCAACAAAGAGTGACTGCTCAGCCCGGCACGCCGCGCCCGCGGCGGGCCTTCGGCGTCGGCATCTCGAATCGGTCGAGGAATCGGTTGACCAGCGCGACGGCGTCTTCGTGCCCCCCGGCGGTGCCCAGTCCCTGCTCCAAGATCAGGGTGCGGCCGATGGCCGCGATGACGACGGCGAGGCCTGCGGGCGGGAATTCCGTTGTGTCGAGACCATGTTCGCGGACGATGAAGTTCAGTGCGGTGATCTGCATCTCGCGCCACCGCTCGGACCAGGTCGCGATCTCGGCCCGGATCTCCTTGCGGTGGTTGGCAAGTCCCATGAACTCCAGCAGTAATCGGGTGTCCTTGGGTTCGATGAGGGTGTCCCAGAAGGCGTGCAAAGGGCGGTCGGAGGCCAGCGCTTCCCGCTGGCGTTCCAGGTAGACCGTGGCGCCTCGGCGGAAGACAGTCAGATACAACTCGTCCATGGTGGGGAAGTAGTAGTGCACCAGAGCCGGTTTGACGCCGGCCTTGGCCGCGACCCGACGCGACGTGGCCGCGGCGTAACCCTCCTCGAGCATGATCTGAATCGTCGCGTCGATCAGCAGGGCGCGAGTCGTCGAGTCCCGCGCCTTGGGTCGCTCCGATGCCGTCATGGTGTGTGGCCTTAGACCGCCGGCTCGGCGACCATCTTGAAGAAAGCGGCGCCGGAATCCGGGATACGATTCTGCTTGAACACGTTGACCGCGTAAGAGACCAGGATCATCGAATACAGCAGCTGCAGCAGCCTGGTCGCGTCGTCCGGTAATGCGTTGATGTCGAGCCCATTCAGGTAGGCGATCGCCTCTTCGGCCCGCGGGGCGACGGCGTCGTAAAACGTGACGAGTTCTTCGTAAGGCTTCGACAACCGGGCCTCGTAACGTTGCGCCCTCGTCGGCAAAGCCCAGTCGGCGACGAATGGCTCGAGTTCGGCGAAGCCCTCGGGCAGTGCCAGATCGGTCATGACGACTCCCCGGCCTGGTAGGCGGCGACCGTGTCACGGATCACCGTGTGAAACTGCCGGATGAGCAGCTCCTGATCGCTGAGGTGAAACGTGTTCTGCGCCCGTGTCTTCAGCGCCGAGTGCGTGGCCTCGATGGTGTTGACGTCCTGCATCGCGAACTCGATCGTGCTGTCCACCACCAACTCCTGCGCCAGGCGTTCGGCCGCGTTTGCCGGCGGCACAAAATACATGTCGATGTCATAGATGTGCGAGTCGACGGTCTCGGGCCAGTAGGTGTAGGTGATGTAATAGCCGCGCGCCCAGATCTGGATCGAAATATTTGGAAAGAGCCAGAATTGGTCATTGCCCCAGGAGGCGATGTCGCCGCGGTTCAGGAAGTCCGGTTGCGGTCCGATATCGGGGACATCATCGGGTCCGAACAGGCCTGCGCGGAAGAGCTTGTACACCCAACGCTGGTCCTGGCGGGCGGGTCCTGCGGTGCCGGGCTCGCGCGGCGGCAGCGGTGGCGGTCCGGGAACCGAGCTGAGCATGTGCGGCCGGAACAGCTCGTAGTGATAGGAGTCGACGGGCGGCACCATCTTCTCGGCCTTGGAGACGTCCGGGTCGATGAAGCGGCCGTGCACGTACGGTGGGTGATACCACTCGCATACCGAGTCGACCGCCAGTTTCCAGTTTCCGTTGATTCGGGTGGAGAACCCGTAATGCTGAGTCATCAGATGGAACGGGTAGCCCTCGATAGGTAGCAGCCCGTCACCGAGGAAACTGCGCAACGGCACTGGGACTCCTTCCCTTTCCGAGGCGAGGTTGACGAAGATGAAACCCGCCCAGACTTCGCAGTGCACCAGAGGCATCCGCAGCGCGCTCTTGTCCAGGTCGAAGAACTCGCCTTCGTTGGTGATGTGATTGACCTTGCCGTCTAGCCCGTACCGCCAGCCGTGATACTTGCAGGCGAACGCACGACAGTTTCCCGAGCTCTCCCTGCCGGGATGTTCCTGCCAGACGACCTTGTTACCCCGGTGAGCGCACACGTTGTGGAATGCGTGCACGGTGTCGTTCAGGTCGCGGGCGATCACGATCGACGCGAGGCTGCCGGGCAGGTCGCGGGTGAAGTACGACCCCTTGCGCGGCAACCGCTCGATACGCCCTACGCACAACCAGTTTCGTTCGAACACCGCTTTGCGTTCAGCGGCGAAGAACTCCTCGGAGATCGAATCTTCGTAGTTGACCGGGGCGGTCCCGAGTTCGGGATAGTCGGTGGTGAACTTGCCCCGGCCGGTCGACAGTCGCTGCTGGATGCTCGTCATGAGGGGACTCCTTCACTGCGTTGACCGTCGGGCACCGTGCCCGCCCAAGGCTGCTGGTCCCAGGCCCGATCCAGCGGCGCCATCTCGCCGCCGAACGGGAAGAAAGCCCTCTGCGCGTAGGTTTCCCGCGCCAGGCCGTGTCCGAGTTCGTCGATGAAGGCCCGCTTGAGCGGATTGGTGAAGAGCTGACGCGAGTAGCGCAGTGTCAGCGGTGGGCGCTTGACCAGTTCGCGAGCCAGCTCCCAAGACCTTTCCAGCAGTTTGTCTTTGGGCAGCACTTCGTTGACGACGCCCCACTCCTTGGCCTCCTGCGCGCTGAGCTTCATGCCGGTCAACAGGAAATAGCGCGCGCGGGTGTGGCCGGCCAAAAAGCTCCAGATGACGTGTTGGCCGTCGCCGGGCACCTGGCCGCGGGGGAAATGCGATGCGTCCTGGAAGTAGGCGTCCTCTGCGGCCAGCACGATGTCGCCGAGCAATGGCACCTCGGAGTGCATATTGCACGGGCCGTTGACGGCGCTGATCATCGGTACATCGACTTCGAGCACGTTGGTAATCAGATGCCGTGCATACCAAGCTTTTTCGTCGAGCTTCAGAAGGCCACGGGTGCCGGGCATGAGCAGATAGTCAGGCTTTTCCACTGGGTCCCCGTTGGGCATGCGTCCCCAGTTGGCGTTGTAGTTCTCGCCGGTTCCGGTGTGGATGAGCACTTTGATCTCACGGTCCCCCGCGATGTCGGCGAACACGTCCGACATCTGGTCGTGCGCCCGCCAGTCCCACACCAGGCTGCCGCCGTTGGTGTGGCACTGCATGAACAGGATGCCGTCCTCGGAGAGCTCGAGCCGATAGTTCGCGTACCGATCGCGGTACTCGCTGTATCTGGTCCGCTTTGCCATGAAATTACCTGTACCATCCTGCACTATTTGGGCGAACGCCCAAATAGTCGCATCTCTGGTCGCAGCGGTCAAGGCTCAGCGCCCGTGCAGCAGTGCCACCACGGGTGCGAAGGATTCGATCTGGGACTGCTGCACCGTCACGTAATTCACGCCCAGGGTTTCCCGGCGCGAATACAGCTTTTCCACAACGCTTTCCAACGAGCCGACCAGCACATTGGGATGGTCGCGTAGCAGGTCGATCGCGATGCCCGTCGACTTCGCCACGCCTGCCAGCATGGTCTCGGGGTCGTCGGTGATCTCGGTGAAGTAGGGCGAGCTCTCGACGTCGAGGCCGCGGTAGCGCTCCCCGGCCGCGGCGCGGACAAACTCGGTCCGCTGCAGCGCGACCGCCTCCGGATCAAGACCCTCGGCGTCGCGTGCCACGAACGGCACGCTGGAGATGCTGACGATGTCAGCTTCCCGGCCGGCCAACGACAGGACGCGCTGACTGCCGCCACCGATCATGATCGGTGGATGCGGCCTTTGAGGCCTTTGCACCGGCCGCGGGCGCCCCGCGTATCCGCGCACCTGGACGAAGTCGCCCGAGTAGTCGAGCTCCTCACCCTGCCAGTGGGCCTTGATGAGGGAAACGACCTCGGCCAGCTTGGCGATTCGCCGGCCCGGACGGTCGAAGTCGAGTCCCATCGCGGTGTATTCGACTTCGCTCCAACCGGCGCCGATACCCATTTCCAGCCGGCCGTCGGAGAGCAGATCAAGTGTCGCCGTTTCCTTGGCCAGCACGGCCGGCACGTGATAGTCGATGCAAAACACTCGGCACCCGATGCGCAACGTCTCGGTGTAGGCGGCTGCAGCGGCCATCGCCGCGATGGGCGCCAGGTCTTGGCGCGGGGTGCGCGCGGCCTTTTGCGCGGGCCCCGGGCCCAGGTAGTGATCCGCAAGGAAAAGCGTTGAATACCCGAGGTCTTCGACTTTGCGAACGGTATCGCGCCACTCGCCTTGCCCAGCGGCATTGGTCGCCTGCACGGCGAAGCGGAACGGGGGCCTGTCCATAGGCTTGACCGTAATCGATGCGGGGTGATAGGCATGTGCCAATCGTTTGGGCGATCGCTCAGGAAGGCAGGTGTGCGGTTTGGGCGCGAAGACGGCTGTCGTGACCGGCGGTGCGTCAGGGATTGGCCGCGCCGTCGCCGAACGTCTGCGCAGCGACGGGTTTCGCGTGGCCGTCCTCGATTTGACTCCCACCGATGACGGGTTCGGTCACGTCGCCGATGTCACCGACCGCGCGCAGGTCGACAGCGCGATATCAGCGATTCGGGAAGAGTTCGGCCCAATCCTCGTGCTGGTCAATGCGGCCGGGGTGGAGGGTTTCAAAAAGTTCTCCAACATGTCCTTCCAGGAGTGGTCCAAGGTCATCGACGTGAACCTGAACGGCGTGTTCCACACCATCCAGGCCGTGCTGCCGGACATGGTCGAGGAGGGCTGGGGACGCATCGTCAACATCTCGTCGTCGAGCACCCACTCGGGGCAGCCGTTCATGGCGCACTACGTGGCGGCCAAGTCGGCGGTGAACGGCCTGACCAAATCGCTGGCGCTCGAATACGGTCCGTCCGGGATCACCGTCAACGCCGTACCACCCGGGTTTATCGATACACCGATGCTGCGCAGCGCCGAGGAGCGGCAACTGCTCGGCGGCACGGTGGAGGACCACATCAATCGCACCCCGGTGCGCCGGGTGGGCCGGCCCGAAGACATCGCCGCCGCATGTGCCTTTTTTGTGTCCGAAGAAGCCGGATACATCACCGGACAGATCCTTGGAGTCAACGGCGGCCGCAACACCTGATTAAGGAGAGGCCAGGACAGAAATGTACGAGCGGGACCAACTCTTCATCAACGGGAAGTGGACGGCACCCGAATCTGATGCCGCCATCTCGGTGATTTCGCCGCACAGCGAGGAGGTCATCGGCCACGCGGCCTGTGCCGGAGCGGCTGATGTGAACCGCGCCGTCGACGCTGCCCGAGCGGCGTTCGACACCGGGCCGTGGCCCCGCATGCAACCCGCCGAACGCATCGAGGCACTCAACCGGCTGGCCGGCATCTATAAAGAGCGGCGCGCCGACATGGCAGCGCTGATCTCGGCCGAGATTGGCGCTCCCATCACCTTCGCCAAAATGGCGCAGGTTCGCCTGCCCCTCACCATGCTCTTGGCGTTCTGTGGTTTGGCCGGAGGCTACGAGTGGCAGCAGGAACGTCCGGGCCTGTACGGCAAGAACATCCGGATCGTGAAGCAACCGGTAGGAGTCGTCGCCGCGGTGGTGCCGTGGAACATGCCGCAGTTCCTCACCGTCGCCAAGGTCGCGCCGGCGCTGCTGGCCGGGTGTTCGGTGCTGCTCAAGCCCGCGCCCGAATCGGTGCTCGACGCGCAGTTGCTCGCGGAAATGGTTGCGGCAGCTGACCTTCCGCCCGGCGTCCTGAATGTGCTTCCCGGCGGCCGCGACGTCGGTGAACAGCTGGTCAGCCACCCCGGTGTCGACAAGGTGTCCTTCACCGGCTCCACCGCGGCCGGCCGCGAGGTGGCCCTTGCCTGCGCCGCGGGACTGAAGCAGGTCAGCCTCGAACTGGGTGGCAAGTCCGCGGCCATCGTGCTCGACGACGCCGACCCCGCGGCCGCCGCCGCCGGGATTCAGATGGCCAGCCTCGCCAACAGCGGCCAGGTGTGCAACGCGCTGAGCCGGATCCTGGTACCGGAGGTACGCAAGGACGAGTTCGTGGATGCATTGGCGGCCGCGATGGAGTCGATGACGGTGGGCGACCCCGCCGATCCCAATACCCAGGTGGGTCCGCTGGTGGCGCAGCGCCAGCAGGAGCGGGTCCGCGGCTACATCGAATCGGGCAAGAGCGAAGGCGCGCGCCTGGTGACCGGAGGCGCCGCCCTGCCTGACGGTCTCGACACCGGCTGGTATGTGCGGCCGACGCTGTTCAGCGATGCGCACAATGACATGCGGATTGCCCGCGAGGAGATCTTCGGCCCTGTGCTCACCGTCATTTCCTACCGCGACGAGCACGAGGCGCTCCGGATTGCCAACGACTCCGAGTATGGGCTGGCCGGCTCGGTGTTCACCGCCGACGTCGAGCGCGGATACGGCGTCGCGACTCGGGTCCGGTCCGGCACGTTCGGCGTCAACGAGGGCTACATCATGGACCCGGCGGCACCGTTCGGCGGTGTCAAGAACAGTGGATACGGTCGCGAACTCGGAACCGAGGGAATCGACAGTTACACAGTGAGCCAATCGATTTCCGTTGCGGCCCAGACAAACTGATCAGAGTTTCATGACCGCGTGGCGGCCGCCACGTTTAGCGCACTACACGGTCGGGGTATTTGTCCTCAAATTTCCACCTACCGGAAGAGGCCAGACGTGGCTCCCAGCTTCAAGGACGTCATCGGATCCAAGTACCTGCTGTTGACGACTTTCACCAAGGACGGGCGCCCCAAGCCGACACCGATCTGGGGCGTGCCCGACGGTGACAAGCTCTTGGTGATCACCGACGACGGGTCGTGGAAAACCAAGCGGATCAACAACACGCCCCGGGTGACGATCGCCAAGAGCGCGGCATTGGGCAAGCCGAAGAGCGGAGAGGTCGAGGCCGTCGCACGGGTGCTACCGAAGTCGGAGACCCGGCGGGTCTACAACGCTGTGCTCAAGCGGTACTGGTACCACGCCTGGTGGTTCTATGCGCATTCGATCGTGCGCGGCGGCATCGACAAGGTGCATGTCGGACTCGAGATCAAACCCGCCGCCTAGGAACCCACCTGACGCAGCAGTGCACCGGTTTACGCTGATGCGCGTGAACGGCCACGCCGACACACTCGCGGAAATCGGCTGCTGATGGCGCGGGGACGGCTCCGTGTGTATCTGGGTGCTGCTCCAGGGGTCGGCAAGACCTACGAGATGCTGCTCGAGGGTCACCGCCAGCGCAGGCAGGGTGTCGACTGCGTGATCGGCTTCATTGAGCCGCATGGCCGACGGGCGACGCAGGAGCTGGTTGACGGCCTGGAGCTGGTGTCCCGGCGTTATGTCCGATATCGAGGCGGGGTCCTGCCGGAGATGGATGTTGATGCGGTGCTTGCTCGCCGCCCGCAATTAGCGTTGATCGACGAACTGGCGCACACCAACCCTCCGGGTTCCCGCAATCCGAAACGCTGGCAGGACGTTCAGGAGCTACTCGATGCCGGTATCGATGTGATCACGACGCTCAACGTTCAGCATCTGGAGTCTTTGGGCGACGTGCTGACTGAGATGACCGGAGTTGAGCAGCGCGAAACGCTGCCCGACGCGGTGGTGCGCCAGGCCGACGAGTTGGAACTGGTGGACTTGTCGCCGGAAGCGTTGCGCCGGCGCATGGTTGCCGGTGACATTTATCCGCCCGATCGCATCGACGCGGCGCTGTCGCACTATTTTCGGCCGGGCAACCTCTCCGGGCTCCGGGAACTGGCGCTGCTGTGGGTAGCCGGTCGGGTTGATGAGGGCTTGCGCCGTTACCGCAGTGACCACGGGATCAGTGCCAGCTGGGAGGCCAGGGAGCGCATCGTGGTGGGCGTATCCGGCGGCCCGGAAAGCGAGGCGTTGATTCGGCGGGCGGCCCGGCTGGCCGCCCGCACACCCGGAAGCGATCTGATGGCCGTTTACGTGGCGCGCAGCGATGG
>NZ_JBKQQD010000140.1:0-2755 GCF_052144515.1 Mycobacterium sp.
GCATGTCACGCGGCGTGCCGACCGGCTTCACCGAGCTCGACGACGTGACCAATGGTCTGCATCCGGGACAGATGATCATCGTCGCGGCGCGCCCGGGTGTGGGTAAGGCGCTCGCGCTGGACACACCGCTGCCCACACCCGCCGGCCGGACCACGATGGGTGACGTCGGCGTCGGTGATGAGTTGCTCGATGCCGACGGGTTGCCGACCAGGGTGGTCGCCGCCACCGCGGTCATGCTGGGCCGGCCGTGCTACCAGATCGAATTTTCCGACGGGACGGTCATCGTCGCCGACGCCGGGCACCAGTGGCCGACGGCTTACGGAATCCGGACGTCAGCTCAGTTGCGTTGCGGCCTGGACACAATCGTGGTGGAAAGGTCCGTCGCTCGGTACGCCGTGCGGCGGGCCGCCCCCGCCCTGATGGCTCCGGAGCTGCAGGTCGTCTCGGTGCGACAGGTGGGCAGTGTTCCGGTGCGGTGCGTCGAGGTCGACAACGCCGCACACCTGTATCTGGCCGGCCGCGGGATGGTGCCGACGCATAACTCCACCCTCGGGTTGGACTTCTTGCGGTCGTGTTCGATCAAGCACCGCCACGCCAGCGTCATCTTCTCGCTGGAGATGAGCAAGTCCGAGATCGTGATGCGGTTGCTCTCCGCGGAAGCGAAAATCAAGCTCTCCGATATGCGTTCGGGCCGGATGAATGACGACGACTGGACCCGGCTGGCGCGGCGGATGAGCGAAATCAGCGAGGCCCCACTGTATATCGACGATTCGCCGAACCTGACCATGATGGAGATCCGCGCCAAGGCGCGCCGGCTGCGGCAGAAGGCGAACCTGAAGCTGATCGTGGTCGACTACATGCAGCTGATGACCTCGGGCAAGAAGGTCGAGTCACGACAGGTGGAAGTTTCCGAATTCTCACGCCATCTCAAGCTTTTGGCCAAAGAGCTCGAGGTTCCGGTGGTCGCGATCAGCCAGCTCAACCGTGGTCCCGAGCAGCGCACCGACAAGAAGCCGATGCTGGCCGACCTTCGCGAGTCGGGGTGTCTGACCGCCTCCACACGAATCCTGCGCGCCGATACCGGTGCCGAGGTCACTTTCGGCGAGCTTATGCAGACCGGCGAGCGGCCCCTGGTGTGGTCTCTGGACGAGCGGTTGCGGATGGTCGCCCGCCCGATGACCAACGTGTTCCCGAGCGGTCGCAAGGAGGTGTTTCGGCTTCGGCTGGCCTCAGGACGGCAGGTCGAGGCCACCGGCAACCATCCCTTCATGAAGCTCGATGGCTGGACTCCGCTGGCGCAGTTGAACGTTGGTGATCGCATCGCGGCACCGCGGCGGGTTCCAGAGCCCGTTGACACCCGGCGGATGGAAGAATCCGAGGTCGTTCTGCTCGCTCACATGATCGGTGATGGGTCGTGTGTGAAGAAGCAACCGATCCGGTACGCGTCAGTGGATGAGGCGAACCTCGTCGCGGTGACGGTCTCAGCCGCGCATTTCGGTGTGAGCGCAGTTCGAGACGTTTACCCGGCGGCGCGGGTGACTTCGCTGCGGTTGCCGTCGCCGGACCGACTGGCGCGTGGTCGCCGCAATCCCATCGCCGCCTGGCTCGATGGGCTGGGGCTGTTTGGTCTACGCAGTTATGAAAAGTTCGTGCCCAAAGCAGTTTTCAGATTGCCCAATGACCAGGTGGCGTTGTTCCTGCGTCACCTGTGGGCCACGGATGGATCGGTGCGGTGGGATGCCAAAGTGGGTCTGGCACGGATCTATTACGCGTCAACCAGTCGACGCCTCATCGACGACGTGGCCCAATTACTCCTTCGTCTGGGTGTGCAGAGCCGGGTTACGCGAATGCGCAAGGCGGGATATCGCGACTGCTGGCATTTATGGATTGATAGGGCCGAGAATCAAACGGCGTTCTTGACCAAAGTCGGTGTCCACGGTGCGCGTGGCAAGTCTGCGGAATTTGTGCTTGAGCAACTGGGATCACGCGTCCGTCGTCCCGGTGGGGACACGGTGCCCGTAGACGTATGGGACAAGGTACGAGAAGCGTTGACCCGCAAGCCGGTCGCCAGTGGCGAATTCAGAGCCGCTACGAAACTGGGATTTTACAAGTCGCGGTTACGACATGCTCCGGGGAGGTCGCTGCTACACAGGATAGCGGCGACGCTTGAGGATCCCGAAATTCACACGTTGGCGACCAGCGATGTTTTCTGGGATCGGATTGTCGAAATTACCAGCATTGGCGAACACGATGTTTACGATGGAACTGTAAGTGGGACACACAATTTCGTCGCAAATGGAATTAATCTGCATAATAGTTTAGAACAAGATGCTGACGTCGTGATTCTGCTGCACCGGCCGGACGCGTTCGAGCGCGATGATCCGCGTGGGGGAGAGGCGGATTTCATTCTCGCCAAACACCGTAACGGCCCGACCAAGACCGTCACCGTCGCGCATCAGCTGCACTTGTCGCGATTCGCCAACATGGCAAGGTGAACGGGCGCCAGTAGTAGGTTCTCAAACGAAGTGTCCGATCCGGTCCAACGGTCGCTAGCAGGTCCAAGACCATGTCGTAACTCCCCTCAGTCGTAACTGCTAGCAATGCTAACCCCCTGTTTGTTCCGTGCCGATAGCGGCGCTAGTCCTTATAGCGGTGATATCGTGAGGTATGGCATTCGAGGATCGCCGTGAGCGTGACCGGGCCGCCCGCAGGCGGCTGATCATCACAACGGCCCGCACGTTGGCCGAGGCCGAAG
>NZ_JBKQQD010000141.1:0-4306 GCF_052144515.1 Mycobacterium sp.
GCCTCGCGACGGTGCAATCGATCAAGACTCTGGGTGCTAGCCTTCTCGAACGGAAATCGCGGGGCAGGCCAGCGGTATCCCAGCCAGTTTGTAGTTTGATGAAGCAACCGGGGAAAGGCCGCCGATACGGTGCACGAGTTCACAGGGTCGGTGACGCTTCGATGATCCTTTGCCCAACGCCATGTTGAGGATGATCACCACCGCCCTCAAGAAGACTGATCGCAGGAGGTGGGCGGACCCCAGCCGTCTCTATGCGTCCTGGGAACCTCGGAACGAGCAGGTCGCCGCGCTTGTGCCCAAGAACACTCGCGTGATCGAGTTCGGGGCCGGCAAGCGGGTCCTCGAGCGCCATCTCGACCCGTCGTGCACCTACGTACCATCTGACGTCGTCGACCGCGGGCCGGGGACGATGCTTTGCGACCTGAATGAGAGGCCTCTTCCGGCCCTCGGATCAGACGTTTACGACGTTGCCGTGCTCAGCGGGGTGCTCGAATATGTGCGTGATGTCCCCTCCATGCTTGATTGGTTGACGAATCAGGTCGCGGTCTGCGTCCTCACGTACGCCCCGGCAAAAGCCAATGGCTATTCGCCGCGCGCCCTCGTCGACAGGGTTAGTCGCCTCAGGCACGGCTGGATGAACGGCTATCGAGAAGAACAGCTTCGGTCGCTCTTCCACGAACGCGGTTTCGAGCTGGCGCGAAGCGAGCGCTGGGAAGAGCAACGCTTGTTCGTCTTTTCGCGGGCCC
The DNA here is from genome assembly GCF_052144515.1 of Mycobacterium sp. Classification (GTDB taxonomy): domain Bacteria; phylum Actinomycetota; class Actinomycetes; order Mycobacteriales; family Mycobacteriaceae; genus Mycobacterium. Next base: position 747 of record NZ_JBKQQD010000141.1, read on the forward strand.
AGCCGAAGTAGTCTCCCTCGAGCTTCGATCAACTAGGCTACTTTTGTCGTCAAGGCGGTAGCGCCTGCACTTCAGCGAGGAGCACACGACAGATGCTGGCGTTCATCACGACCCTGCGTCACCCGCAGAACGCCGCAGACTATGGCCGGGTCGAGGCGCTGCTGCAAGACACCCTGGCGTCGCTGGTCCAGCAAACCTGTGACGACTACCTGGTGATCATCGTCGGCAACCGCCGACCGTCATTTCCGCTGCCCGAGCGCGTCAGGTTCGTCGAGGTCGACTTCCCGCCTCCCTCCCCCATCAAGGGCCCCCGTACCGGCCCGGCATCGGTGATCTGGGACAAGGGGACCAAGAACGCCGTGGGTCTGCTCGCGGCGCGCGACTTCACGCCGGACTACGTGATGTTCGTGGATGCGGACGACTTCGTCCACCGAGAACTAGCGGCCTTCGTGCACGCCCGTCCCGGCCATGCCGGGTGGGTGGTCAAGCGTGGATTGATGTACTCGCGCAGGAGAAACGCGTACAAGCGGTTGAGAAATTTCTACCGGTTCTGCGGCACGTCGTTCGTCATCCCCTTCGATGCGTACGACGTTCCCTCCCATCTGACCGTCTCCTCGTCGCAGCAGGAGATTGCCGCAGCCTTTGGGGAGCGACTCGAACACGTGCTGGAACACGGGTGGGCCTTCGACTGGTGGCGAAACCACGGTCGCATTCTCGAGCCTCTGCCGTTCCCGGGCGCTGTCTACCAGGTAGAAAACCGCGAAAACCATTCCGAAAATGCGCTTTTCGGACCCGCCCGGCCGTACCGCTCTCAGCTACTCCGCGACTTCGCCATTCACCCCTCGAAGTCGCCGGCCTCGACGCTGTGGTCGTCCTTCGGGCCTGCCGCACTCAGGCCGGACCTCAGACTGCCGCGACCGGCGTTCATGCAACCCAAGTCGTACCTGGAAGACTTCAAGCCGCCGGGAGACTCGGTGGTCCGCACGCCGTGAACACCGACCAACGACCGGTCGTTGCCGCGATTCCGAACTACAACATGGGCGAGAACCTGCTCAGGCTGCTCCCCCAGGTACTGGAGCAGCGCTACGACGCGGTCTTCGTGCTCGACGACGCCTCCACCGACGACAGCGCCGACGTGGTCCGTGATTTCGGCGACGCGGTGAAATTCGTTCGCAGTCGCGAAAATCGGGGCGCGGGAGCAAATCGTAATCAGATCATCGACCAGGTTGCAGACGGGGTGCTGATCCACTTCATCGACGCCGATATGGACTTGGAGACTCCCGAAACCCCAACCATTGCACGAGAACTCGCCACCCGCTATGCCGATCGGGGGGTCGGGATGATCGGCGGATTGGTCACCTTCGCCGACGGCCGACAGGAGTGGTGTAACCACGGTGCCGTGCTCTCGGTGTGGGGCAACGGCACGGGGACGCTGCAGTTTTCGATCGACCGGTTGAGCGGAAGACCACGGCTGGCCGGCGCTCTTCGGCGAGTCGTTGCCCCGGCCATGGCGGATTGGCCCAACACACTCGAGCCCCCCGCTCCTGCGCCCGCCTACTGGGTCCACGAGGGAAACATGCTCGTTTACTCCACGATATTCAGATCGATCGGCGGGTTCGACCCTGCGCTACGGGCGCAGGAGATTCAGGAACTGTCAATCCGCTTGGAGAAGAGGGGAATCAACCGACAGTTCGATCCCAGCATCAAAGTGGTTCACCACCACATCGATGTCCGGGGCAAGAATCGCAGTAAATGGGAGAATCACGCAACGCGCTACATGATCCGCAAGCACGGGCTATACCGGTTTCTCACCGACCACTAGCCGATGCCGATAGATGGAACCCCACTGCTGGGCCCCGCAGCCTCCTGCGGATCCGAAATGGCAGCTATTTCCAAGTTCAATAGCCAGGTGTACAGCCCTATGTCGGATGCGATCGGCTGGCCGAACGCATTCACAAGTCCCCCAACAGGGTCGCCGTTGAGCGCTTGCAAGATTCCATCCAGGAACAGGTTGACGTCATAGGACGGAATGCTGATCAGCGCCGCGGTGAGGACGTCCGCCGTCGGGTAGGCAAGGTCGTAGATGTTCGACGCCACCGTGGACACCGTGTTGGCGATGGTGGTGATCGTGTTTCCCAGGACCACAGGTGTAGAGGCAACGGCCGACAACGCCGTCGCCGAAAGCAAGGGCCCCAGCGCCGCAGGGTTAGCGGAAAGCGTTGACAACACGGACGCAGCGCTCGCCGCGCTCGACGATGCCGACGGGCCCAGCAGCGAGGTCAGCGAACTGGTCAGCGTCGAAGGATTCAGCAGTGCGGCCAGTGAACTGAGCGTCGGCAACGTCACCGGGTTCGGTCCGGTGCCAGTGAAATCGCCGACGAAGTTCTGGACGCCCAGCTGAGCTCCGCTTTGCAGAAGGCCGGGCAGCTCTTGGAAGGCATGGAGGGGCGGGAAGAGGCCGGCCTGCGTGGGCACGTTGGCCGGCCCCGTCGACCAGCCGTACAGCGGGTCGCCGTAGCCCAGGTTCACCAGATACGTCAGGTCTGGCTGCAGCAGATCGGCGATGGGGTTCCCGATGAAGGGGATGTCACGGACCGGGTTCAACAGCGGCAGCTGGTTGGTCGGAATCATGAGGTACTCGGTCTGAGTGGGCCCCGACGTAGGCAACACGATCGCCGAATTGATTTGCTGCGCTGTGAGAACGTGGTAGTAGAAGTGGTTCAGGCTGCTGATGGCGTTGAGGTCGGAGAGGATGTCGAGTGGATACTGAGGGAAGTCGGCCCAGCTGTCGTACTCGATCGTGACGATCGTAGTCGGATAGGCGTTGGACGGTGTCGCACCGTAGAAGTCCATTCCGAGACTCGGCAGCTGCAGGCCGGCGAAGCGTTCGAAGAACCCCCCGTTCGGGTTCATCGGATTGCCCACAATGAAAAAACTCGCGTTCGAAGTCGGCACGCCCTCCGCTTGAAGGTTTGCCATCTCCAGCGACACAACGACGGCGCTTTGGGAGTAGCCGTAGATGCTGACCGTGTTCCCCGGTACGGCAAGTGCTTGCTGGACTTGGCTATCCAAGATCTGGAGGGCCTCATTTACTGACGCTGTGAAGCTCAGTTGCTTGATGCCCCCGAACGGGTAGGCGTTTTCCGGCACCGGTCCGGCCCCATACAGCTGCACGACTTGGGCGGCGGTGACCGAGCCAGCGCCGGTACCGATCAGGGGGCGCCCCAGCAGCGCCTCGGCGGGCGCGTTGATCGCACCTGCCAAGCCCTGCTGCACGGTTTGAAGCATGGCGGCGGCGTTGGCGCCCTCAGCCGCTACATAGGATCCGACCCCGGCGTTTAGGGCTTGGATGAATCCATCGTGAAACGCCGCAGCCTGTGCCGCGAGGCCGTAAAAGTCCTGTGCGCAGGTACCGAACACCTTTACGATGGCGGCCGATATCTCGTCTTCGGCGGCGGGCACCAACTCCGTGGTGAGGGCCGCCGCGGCGGCGTGGGCATCGCTGATCGTCGTACCGATGCTCTCCAAATGCGTGACAGCTGAGGCCACTACATCCGTAT
>NZ_JBKQQD010000142.1:0-3035 GCF_052144515.1 Mycobacterium sp.
GTGTCGCAGGGGATATCAACCTCGGTCATGCGGCCGATCAGCCGGTAGAAGATCGCGGCAGTCGCCCGCTTCAGCATGCCGTCGCCTTCACGCCGGCGGCGCTGTCCGTAGACGACGTCGGCGCCGTCGTCCATGAGCGCCATCATCTCGGGCAATAGCTCGGGTGGATCCTGCAGGTCGGCGTCAATGATGAGGACACGCTCTCCGCGGCACACGCTCAGTCCCGCGGTGAGCGCGAGTTGATGCCCATGATTGCGCATCAACCGCACGCCGACGACGCGCGGATCCTCCACGGCCGCCTTTTCGATGATTTCCCAGGTCCGATCCCTCGAACCGTCATCGACCAGAACCAACTCACTGGTCCCGCCCAATGAGTCCAGCACACCCCCGATCCGGCTCAGAAACAGCGGCAGCACGTCTTCCTCGTCGAAGCACGGCACGACCACGGAGACCGCCGGATGACACAGCACGGTCATGGGCCTTAGGGTAGTTCTCAGGTACGCTTCGCGCCGGGATTTGGGCAAATATCGCCTGACGACTTCGACAATCCGTAACTCAACGGTTGCTTTTCGCCCAATGCCGCTCCATGAACAGGGAAAATACGGCGAGCCGCCGGCCGGTGGCGACTCAGTGAAACCCGCACCACCCCGACTCGTGAGCCCGCAACTGGGCTGGCTCGGCGCCAACGTTCGGAGTGGCGACTCCGGCCGTTCGGCTCCATCGGACACGCGGCTCTCATGCCGATAGCTTGTCTGAAGCATCGTCGCGTTTTGATGCCTGGCCCCGGACCGCCAGTCAATCGGCATGGCGCTGGCCTCATTAGCTGGCACCGCCGAGCTCCGCGAGTCCTCGCCCTGGTGAGGCCGGAGGCGGCGTGGCCACAACCCCGAACGGCAGCAAGGGCGGCCCGCCCGAGCACGTCACCAAACATACTCAACACCGGCAACGGTTCTTTAGGATTGGCGACCATGATGCGTGCGACGGCGGCCGCAGGGGTTATGGCCGTGGTACTAAGCGGCTGTTCGCTGCGGAACATAAACGACGCATTCCGCACATTACCGCCGACCAACACGAGCACTTCGTCCGCCCCAGGCCCGAACGGCTTTAGCACTGCCCCACAATCACCGACACCTCTCGCGAGCGGGCCCCGGTCGCAGGTAGTCACGCAGCTAACGATGCCACCGGGCTCGGAGCTCGCACAGCGTCTCGACACCTATTTCGAGAATTGGGTGGTGTATCGCAACCGCGACAGCGTGGAGTCCGATCTGGCACCACAGCTGCCGGTTTTCCGCGATTTCGACGGACGGCCCTGGTGTAAGACGGTCACGACCGAATTCAGCGGAACCAGGGAAACGAAGTGGTTGTGGGGGACCGCGGATAACGGGCTCATGATATTTGTCACGGGAAGCACCAATTCCGATCACTCGCGGGTGCTGGTCGTGACTGGTACGACGGCGGGCAAAAATGCAACCGGATGCACGCGGTGACGGTGCTACGCAGTTCGGGAACGCCTGCGCCCGTGGAACATTGGGACTGGTCGATTCACTGACGATCCCGCCGGGACGCAGCTGCCGGCTTGAGTTCGCCGGGTGCCGAATTGGTGCGGGCCCCTTCAACGCCTGGGGCAGGTCTTCGCGTGTAGGAGACGATGATGGCCGCGCAGGTAACCAACCACAGGAGTGACGTCACTCCGACCGTTGTGGGAACTAAGGGCGTGGTGCCGACAATCCCGATGATCCCCTTCTGCCCCGCGATCAACGCCTGGGTTGGCGTGCTGGGCAAGGCGATCCACGTGATGCTCAGCGTCGCGGCCAGACTCACGCAGATGCCGACGGCGCGACGGCGATCACCGAGGTTGGCGAGGCGGTCGAAGATACCCGATCCTGGCGGACCGTCCGGGTCGCGAACTACCAACGCAGCGATGGGTAGGGCGAACACCAGGTAATACTTGAACGCCTGGAAGGGGAAGAGTGTGGCCATGGCCAGAAGCGCGATGCCCACCATTACCGGGGGGATGCGCCGCCCGAGACCGAGGACACAGACCACAAACAATATGAGCACGGAATACCCGAACAGGGGTGCAACGCGATTGGTGATGTGGAACAGCCCGCTCGCGAACGAGACGTTATACGGTGAGGTGACCGCATAGGGCGAACCGCCGTAGCCTAAGACACCCTTGATCGACAGCACGACGTTTAGCGGAAAGTCACGCGGCCACAGCAGGTAAGCGGCGAGATTGGATATCACTGCCCCGCCGACCGCGACGCCGCCCAGCCGCCATTGTCGGGAAGCGAACAAGGCGACGGCGAGGATGGCGAACTGCGGTTTCAGTAAAGCGGCCAGGACAACTGTGATCGTGACCAGGCCCCAGCGCTCTCGGCGCAGCGCCAGCAGAAAAACCAGGGCAATCGGGGCCAGGAACCCCACCGAGTTGCCCCGATCGATCACCGCCCATGCCGGCATGGCAGCGGCGCCCAGCACCACGAACACAACCACCCGTTCCAGGCCGCGCGCCCCCCGGGATGCCCAGAACGCCGGTGCGAGGACCGCTACCGTCAGCGCGAGCAGGAAAGCGATCAGACCAAGCTTTGGCACGCCGAGCAACTTTGTGGGAACCGCGAACAGCAATTGTGGCACCAACGCAGCCGCCGGGTAGTTAACCCAGCCCGCCTGGTAGTTGTCCCAAGGTAGAAAAGTCGGGTAGGGCCCCCAGGGATTGGGCCGCATACCCTCGTCGACGGTTATTGCATAGTCGCTGAAGCAATGTCGGCCGATCTGCACGCCCCAGTCGAGCCAGCAGTCTTCGGCTACTCCGGTAAGCGAGGCAAGTACGTCCACGGAGTAATACTGGGCGAGAACGAACCCGGTCACCGCCGACACGAACGACAGCAACAGGACGGCGGCGAGCACGAGTGTGCGCTCAGATTGGCCGCAGACCGTCGCCAATTGCTCCCGGATCGGTGTGATCGCGCCCCTCATCAACTCGACGGGTCGCTTCAAGGGCGTTCTCCTCGGTTGATTCGGCCGGTATCTGA
>NZ_JBKQQD010000143.1:0-30676 GCF_052144515.1 Mycobacterium sp.
ATCACCATGCCCGGAGACCACATCGGAGACACTGAACAGCGACTCCGACCCGTCGTCAAAGTAGTGAAGATGGTCGTAGATCGGGTTGGCGGTGTAACCGGGAACTTCGGCTTTGAAACGGACCGAACCGAAGCCGTCGACGGAGGGGTCTTCTCCGAGTCCCCCTAATGTAGGACCTATCAAGCCGGGCCGCACACGACCAGGAGACCACGTGACCGCGTCTCCCGAGGCCGCCCCGACGTACAGATGCCCACCCGGCGACAGATGGAAGTCCGCAGCGGAATGCGCCCGGTCGGTGCCCGGCGAGCCGACCAGCACCACATCGTTTGTACGCATCCCGTAAGTCGCCGCATCCGAAACCACGGTGGATCCGTAGGAGTGGCCGACCACCGTCATGTGGGTAGGTTCCCCCTGGTGGGTGACCGCCAAGGCGTTCACATCGGCGGCCAATAGCCGGCCCCCGGTACGAGCCAGATTCGGCTGGTACAGGCCCGGGTCGAACAGGGTATTCGGCGCGTCGTAGCCCACCCACATCACCACCGCGGTTTGCTTGGCCCAGTCGGCGCGGGTGGACTCCTCATACAGACGCACGCCATCGGTGTCGGCAAGCGTTCCCTCGCACACACCTGAACCCGACCCGTCCACCAAAACCGCGGTGTTGGCGGCTGTGTCCGGGTTGCCTATCGCGATGGCTGCAGCCCCCACCCCACCGAATGCCTCGGGTTGATACCTCAAGAGGAACACCTCGGGAGGATGCCCCCGCAGGCCCTTCGCCCCCGCGGATGTGGCAAGGCCTTCTCGGGTGCGACGGGCGTTGCTGTACCGAACGATCGCCGACGCCGAAAGCCCGCAGTTGCCGGGGGTGCTCAATACATCGGTGACGGACACGCCGTACTGCTCGGCGATGTCCGCCACGCGATGCAGGTCGTCGTTCATCACGCCCTCGTTGATCTGGCTTCGGAAGTCGACCGGAATGCCGTTGAGGTTCCCCAGATCCGGTGGACGCTCGGCGATCAATCGATTTTTCTGCTCTTGGCTCAGCGATCTCCACCACCTGTTGACATCCTCGGCGGTCGTTCGCGCTGTCGGAAGCTGAATCAAGGCTTCGGATTTCGGTTCCCCCGGTGCATCCACCGACTGCTGGACCACGGTGTCCAGTGTTTTCCGCAAAACGTCTGAGTAGCTGCCGCGCAGCGAGTAAAGCTGCGCCAGAACAGCTTTGGTGCCATCAATGGCGCCCTGCTCGAGATCGGAGATGAGCGCATCAAGCGCCGATTCATCAACCGGGGCGAGCTGGACGCAATTGCCGAGGTCCGCCGCCCGGCCGACCTGGCTGTCGAGGTGCTGCAGGTGGGCCTCCACTGTCGAAATCAACACTTCGCCGCTGCGTTGCGCTTGAGCCAGGGTGGTCGCGACGGTTTCCAGATCGATCCCGATCTTGGCTAATTGCACGGACTGCGCTTCTAGCGACCTGGTCACGCGCTGCAATTCCGCGGAGTCGTTGATCGGCTGATCGCCGTTCTCGTGGTTCCAGGACGCCTCGAAGCGCCGACGGGCTTCGTCGAACGCCGCATTAGCTTCGCCGGTGTACCCACCGGCGTCGCGAAACGCCTGCGCGAGAGCGCAAATCTGCGCCGGGCGACCCGCTTGCAGGCTGTTGTTGATCACCCAGGGATCTCCGCCGACCTCGGCGATCAGATAAGGAATGCTTATGTATCGCAGCCGCATCGCACGGCCCGCAGGTCGGCGGCGTTGCGCTCATCCATGCCCGTGAATCCGCTGTCACAACGAACTGGCGCCGTCGGCGAGACCGTCGCCGTTGGTGTCGGTCAACCGGACGTTCCAATGGCCGTCACCGTCCGTGTCGACGTATCCCGTCGCGCCGTGCTCACCGGCGCACAGCACTCGGTCAGCCACCCCGTTGCCGTCGGTATCGAACAATCGGTCGTCGAGACGCCCGTAACCGTCGAAGTCGACCAACGGACCGCCGGTGTGCTCGACCCCGTCGAGCCCAAACCACCGCAACTGCCCGCCTCGGTCTACTGCTACCGCCCACGTCCCTGTTCCGTCATCGGTGAAGAACGCCTCGGGGGTGCCGTCATTGTTCAGGTCGAGCACGGCATGGTCGGCCAGCCCGTCGCCGTCGAAATCCGCCAGCGCGTCGTCGCGCATCCCGTCGCCGTCGAAATCCAGGCTGATCGCATCGAGCCGACCGTCACTATCCAGGTCGAGGTCGGGCTGGCCGTTCCACATGGCCGCGGCGCCGTCGTCACCGGCGAGGCAATAGTCCACGAATTGTCTGACGGCGCAACACCACTACGGGTTCCCGCGCGATCGCCACCAGGCCAGCAACTCCGCGGTGGCCTCCTCGGTGGTCAATGGCCCGCGCTCCAGCCTGAGCTCTTTCAGGTACGACCACGCCTCACCGACGAGGGGACCCGCCGGGATATCGAGCAGCTGCATGATCTGGTTGCCGTCCAGATCGGGACGTATCCGCGCCAGATCCTCTTGGGCGGCCAGTTCGGCGATGCGGGCCTCCAGCTGGTCGTAGCTAGCCCGCAGTCGGGCGGCGCGGCGCTGATTGCGCGTCGTGCAGTCGGCGCGCACCAGCTTATGCAGCCGGGGCAGCAGCGGTCCGGCGTCGGTTACGTAGCGGCGCACCGCGGAATCGGTCCACTTCCCGTCGCCATAGCCGTGGAAGCGCAGATGCAGGTACACCAGCTGCGAGATGTCTTCGACCATCTGTTTGGAATACTTTAACGCCCGCAACCGCTTTCGGGTCATCTTGGCGCCGACCACCTCGTGGTGGTGAAAGCTCACCCCGCCGTCCGGCTCGTGGCGGCGGGTGGCGGGCTTGCCGATGTCATGCAGCAGCGCCGCCCAGCGCAGTACCAGATCCGGGCCCTCATCCTCCAGCGCGATCGCCTGCCGCAGCACGGTCAGCGAATGCTGGTAGACGTCTTTGTGCTGATGGTGTTCGTCGATGGCCATCTGCATGCCGCCGATCTCGGGTAGCACCACCTCACCCATGCCGGTCTGCACCAGCAGGTCCACACCGGCGACCGGGTCGTCGCCAAGCAGCAGCTTGTCCAGCTCGGCTGACACCCGCTCAGCACTGATGCGGGCCAGCTGTGGGGCCATCTCTTCGATCGCGGCCCGTACCCGCGGCGCGATCGTGAAGCCCAGCTGCGAGACGAACCGCGCGGCGCGCAGCATCCGCAATGGGTCGTCGCCGAACGATACCGAGGGTGCCGACGGAGTGTCCAGTACGCGGTCCCGCAATGCCGCCAAACCGCCTAGGGGATCAAGGAATTCGCCCGGCCCGTTCGACGTGATGCGCACCGCCATCGCATTCGCGGTGAAGTCGCGGCGCACCAAATCGTCGTCGAGGCGGTCGCCGTAACGCACCTCGGGATTACGTGACACCTGATCGTAGGTGTCGGCCCGGAACGTGGTGATCTCCAACCGTCGGTCACCCTTGCCGACGCCGACAGTCCCGAATTCGATTCCGGTGTCCCACAAGTTGTCGGCCCATCGCTGCGTGATTTGTTGAACCTGCTCCGGGCGGGCGTCGGTAGTGAAGTCCAAGTCGGGACTCAGTCGGCCCAGCAAGGCATCCCGCACCGAACCCCCGACCAGGTACAACTCGTGGCCAGCGGCATCGAACAACGCCCACAGCTCACACAGCAGGGGGGCATGCCTATTCAAGGCGACCGCGGCCGCGGTCAGCAGCTCGGCATCCTGGGCGGCTTCGGGCACGTTCGAAAAGCCTAGTCGGGTTGGTTCGGCGACGACGGGGGCCGGGACGAGCCGCTGCCGGGCTTCAAGGTGAATTCACCGGCCGAGGAGCGATAGTAGCGTTGCACGCGGCAGATAGGGGGAGCGGTTGAGGGCGGTGCGATGCATCTCCGGTACATAAGCCGGGGCGCACTGGTCATGTTTGCCGGCGGCGACCCGTGGAAACTCACGCCACCCTCCAAAGCGGCCGGCCAGCCCAACGACGTGCCTGCTCCGCTGCCACCCACAGAGTTCGGCCCGGTCACCGACCCACCATCAGTGCCTCCACTCTCCGGTGGCGCAACCCAGTTTTAAAACCGGAGAAAGTGAGCCAGCGTATGCCCTTACCGTCTTTTGCCTGGGTGCGTGATCTGGATGGCCGCGCCTGGCGCACCGCGACGTGGTCAGCACCGTTCCTCGTCCAAGTCGTGTTGGGGATGCTGTTCCTCGCCATGTGGGCATTGGGTAAGTTACCGTTCGCTACGCATAGCGCTTATGAGGGCGAACGCGCCTGGATGCTCACCGCAACGGCCTGCACAATGCTGACGTCGTTGGTGTTCTTCGCCGCATTGGTGCAGTCGCCGGCACCGCGTCATCGCGCTCTTGCCCTCAGTCTCACGGGCTCATCCGCCGTCGTCCTTATCGGCGCGACTGTCTATGCTTACTTAATTTTGCGCTGAAAGGCCTTGTAATGAAGGACATTTCGGCGGTTGACAAATCAAAGAACCGTTATGGCCCCGTCAGCTTCGTGGTGGCGCTGGTACATATCCTCATTGTGGGTCTCTTCACGTGGCTCTTGATTCCTTATTCAATCGTGTTAGTTCTGCCGGAAGTGCTCGCATATATGGCGCTGTCCGCGCTTATTGCGAGGGGCCCGGAAAAATCGGTCAGGTTGGCCGCGGAATGCTGTTTGGCAGCCTGTCAGGGCCACTTTCGCTGATTATCTTTATCCCCGTCTGGATTATCGCGAAGGCGATAGGCCCGATCTGACAACGATCGCGACGGCGCCAGATAAAGCCTGGCGCGCGGTCGCGCACCGGACTAGCGGCGAGTATGTCCGGGAAGACCGGCACGTGCCAGCTACTATCGCTTGGGTGTCGGACGGCGAACAAGCCAAACCACGTCGGCGCCGGGGTAGGCGTCGCGGCTTTGGTGCTGCGGGTTCGGCCGAAAACACGGCCAGTCAAGCGGCCAGCGAATCGACAGCCCCGAAACCGCACCGCGCCCGCTCTCCGCGTGGCGGGCCGGAACGGCTGCGCACCGTGCACGAAACCTCCGCCGGCGGCCTGGTCATCGACGGTCTCGACGGGCCCCGTGAATCCCAGGTCGCGGCCCTCATCGGCCGCATCGACCGGCGCGGTCGGATGCTGTGGTCGCTACCCAAGGGTCACATCGAGATGGGCGAGACCGCGGAGCAGACCGCCATTCGTGAGGTCGCCGAGGAGACCGGAATTCGCGGCAGCGTGCTGGCCGCGTTGGGACGCATCGACTACTGGTTCGTGACCGACGGTCGTCGGGTACATAAGACGGTGCACCATTACTTAATGCGGTTCTCCGGCGGAGAGTTGTGCGACGAGGACCTCGAGGTCGCCGAAGTCGCGTGGGTACCGATGCGCGAGCTGCCGTCGCGGCTGGCCTACGCCGACGAGCGGCGTCTGGCCGAGGTGGCCGACGACCTGATCGACAAGCTGCAGAGCGACGGTCCCGCCGCACTTCCGCCGTTGCCGCCGAGTTCGCCACGGCGCCGACCCCAGACGCATTCGCGCACCCGCCATTCCGACGAACCCCCGGCGGGCCGGAAGAACGGTCACGGGCCGGGGACGTGACGGTGCGGCGACTCCGGTGGGCCGGCTTGTTGCGCCTCGCCGCAGTGGTCGGCATCGTGGCCGGTTTTGGGGGGGTGCTTACCGGGCTGACGCCGCACGCGGCGGCGGGCGAGCCCACCGCGACGCCGTTCGTCCTCGTGCGCATCGATCAGGTGACCCCGGATGTGGTCACCACCACGAGCGACGCCGTCGTCACCGTCAGCGGCATGGTCACCAACATCGGTGACCGGCCCGTCCGCGACGTGATGGTGCGGCTCGAGCACGCCGGCGCCGTCACCTCATCGGTCGACTTGCGCACCTCCCTGGACGGCGGCACCGATCAATACCGCCCCGCCGCGGACTTCCTCACGGTGGCGCCCGAACTGCAGCGCGGGCAGGAAGCCAGCTTTACCCTGTCCGCCCCGGTGCGCTCGGTGACCAAGCCGTCGTTGGCCATCGACGAACCCGGGATCTACCCGGTGCTGGTCAACGTCAACGGGACCCCCGACTACGGCGCGCCCGCCCGGCTGGACAACGCGCGGTTTTTGCTGCCCGTGATCGGCGTCCCACCCGACAAACCCGACGCGTTGGACGGTGCCGTGGCGCCCGACACCTCCAAACCCGTCTGGCTGACTATGCTGTGGCCCCTAGCCGACCGGCCCCGGCTGTCCCCGGGCGTACCCGGTGGCACCATCCCGGTGCGACTGGTCGACGATGACTTGGCGACATCGCTGGCCACTGGCGGCCGGCTGGACATCCTGCTGTCCGCGGCCGAGGTCGCCACCAGCCACGACGTCGACCCCGACGGCGCGGTCGGCCGCGCGCTGTGTCTGGCTGTCGACCCGGATCTGCTGGTGACCGTCAACGCGATGACCGGCGGCTACGTCGTGTCCAACTCCCCCGACGGCTCCGCCCAACAACCGGGCACCCCCACACACCCCGGTACCGGCCAGGCCGCCGCGACCACCTGGCTGGGCCGACTGCGCGCGCTGGCCCACCGGACCTGCGTGACGCCGCTGCCCTACGCGGAAGCCGATCTGGATGCCTTGCAACGCGTCCACGATCCGGGGCTGAGCGCAGCCGCCAGCAGCGCCGGCGACATCGTCGACCACATTCTCGACGTCGCCTCCACCCGCGGGGCCACCGTGCTGCCCGACGGGCCGTTGACCAGCAGCGCGGTCAACCTGCTCAGCGGCAACACCGGCACCGTCGCGATCGCGGCCGCGGACTTCTCCGCCCAGGACCCCGCTAACGGCTCGTCCGCCAGCATCGACACCGCGCCCCGGCGGTTGTCAGCGCAAGTCGTGGTCGCGCCGTTCGACCCGGCCGTCGGCGCCGCGCTGGCTGCGGCCGGGACCACCCCGACCTTCCCCACCTATGCGGACTCCGCGTTGACCGTTCGGCTGGCACACGACTCCGACACCGCGCGCCGCCAAGACGCCTTGGGCTCGATGCTCTGGCACGCCCTGGACCGGGACGTCGTCCCGCGCACCCAGATCTTGGTGCCGCCTGCGGTGTGGAGCCTGCAGGCCGATGACGCGCAGGTCATCCTGACCACCCTGGCCACGGCGATCCGGTCCGGCCTGGCGGTGGCACGGCCGCTGCCGGCGGTGATCTCCGACGCCGCGGCTCACAATGAGCCACCCGAGTCCGTGAGCGCCTACGCCTCGGCCCGCGGCCGGTTCAACGATGACGTCACCGCCGACATCGCCGGCCAGGTCGGCCGCCTGTGGGGATTGACCGCGGCGTTGACCACCGACGAGCGCACCGGCTTGACCGGCATCCAGTACACGGCGCCGCTGCGCGAAGACATGTTGCGCGCCCTGAGCCAATCCGAGCCGCCCGATACCCGTAACGGGCTGGCCCAGCAGCGCCTGACCGTCGTCGGCAACACGATCAGGGATCTGTTCGGTGCGGTGACGATCGTCAACCCTGGCGGCTCGTACACATTGGCCACCGAGCACAGTCCCCTTCCGCTGGCGCTGCACAACGGCCTGGCCGTTCCCATCAGGGTCAAGCTGCAGGTCGACGCACCACCCGGGATGAGGGTTACCGACGTGGGCCAGGTCGAGCTGCCGCCGGGATACCTGCCGCTGCGGGTGCCGATCGAAGTGAACTTCACCCAGCGGGTCGCGATCGACGTCACGCTGCGGACACCGGATGGGATGCGACTGGGTGAGCCGGTGCGGTTGTCCGTGCACTCCAACGCCTACGGCAAGGTGCTGTTCGCGATCACGCTGACCGCAGCCGCGGTGCTGGTTGTGCTGGCCGGACGACGGCTTTGGCACCGCTTCCGTGGCCAACCCGATCGCGCCGACCTCGACCGCCCCGACCCGCCCGCCGCCCGACGCACCGACAGGGTCGACCGTCGGGTGAATGAAAAGAACCGAGTTTGACGTCCTCCACTCCCGAGCGGGCCCGGCCACCAGCCCCGCAGCGATACCCACCGCAACAGCGACCGCCCCGGTCTCGCCGCGACCCGGCCTCGCCGCCGACGGGGCCCATTCCTCCCGTGCCGGACCTGTCGCGTCAGCGGCCCGAGCTGTCCGACGCCGCGCTGGTTTCGCGGTCGTGGGCGATGGCATTCGCAACCCTGATCAGCCGGCTCACCGGCTTCGCCAAGATTGTGTTGCTGGCCGCCATCCTGGGCGCCGCGCTGGCCAGCTCTTTCTCGGTGGCCAATCAGCTACCCACCCTGATCGCCGCGCTCGTGCTGGAGGCGACGTTCACCGCGATCTTCGTGCCGGTGCTGACCCGCGCCGAGCAGGCGGACCCCGACGGCGGTGCGGCATTCGTGCGGCGCCTGGTCACGTTGGTGACCATGCTGCTGCTGGTCGCCACCACGCTGTCGGTACTGGCCGCGCCGCTGCTGGTGCGGCTGATGCTGGGTCGGAATCCGCAGGTCAACGAGCCCCTGACCACCGCCTTCGCCTACCTGCTGCTGCCCCAGGTGCTCGCCTACGGCCTGACGTCGGTGTTCATGGCAATCCTTAACACCCGCAACAGGTTTGGGGCGACGGCGTGGGCGCCCGTGGTCAACAACCTCGTCGCGATCACGACCCTGCTCGTCTACCTGGCGGTCCCCGGTGAGCTGTCCGTCGATCCCGTCCAGATGGGCAACACCAAGCTGCTGGTGCTCGGGATCGGCACCAACTTAGGCGTGTTCGCACAGGTCGCGGTGCTGTTGATCGCCATCAAGCGCGAGCACATCAGCCTGCGCCCGATGTGGGGAATCGACGAGCGGCTCAAGCGCTTCGGCACGATGGCCGCCGCGATGGTGCTCTATGTGGTGATCAGTCAGCTTGGCCTGGTGGTGGGCAACCAGATCGCCAGTACCGCGGCTGCGTCGGGCCCGGCGATCTACAACTACACCTGGCTGGTCCTGATGCTGCCGTTCGGCATGATCGGGGTCACGGTGCTCACGGTCGTGATGCCGCGGCTGAGCCGCAACGCCGCCGCCAACGACACCCGTGGTGTACTCGCCGACCTGTCGCTGGCTACCCGGCTGACTCTGATCACGCTGATCCCGATCGTGGCGTTCATGACCGTCGGGGGACCGGCGATCGGCAGTGCGTTATTCGCCTACGGCCATTTCGGCGGGGTCGATGCGGGCTACCTGGGCGCCGCGGTCGCCATGTCGGCGTTCACCTTGATCCCGTACGGCCTGGTGCTGTTGCAGCTTCGCGTGTTCTACGCCCGCGAGCAGCCGTGGACGCCGATCGTGATCATCCTGGTCATCACGGCCGTCAAGATCACCGGCTCGCTGCTGGCACCGCACGTCACCCACGACCCGAAGCTGGTCGCCGCCTACCTCGGGCTCGCTAACGGCCTCGGGTTCCTGACCGGCGCGATCGTCGGTTACTACCTGCTGCGGCACGCACTCCTGCCAGCCGGCGGCCAGCTGGTGGGCGTCCAGGAAGTACGGACCGTCCTGGTGACCGTTGCGGCGTCCTTGCTCGCCGGGCTGCTGGCGCACGTGGCCGATCGGTTGTTGGGCCTGGGCGAGTGGACAGCCCACGGCGGCGGTGCCGGTTCGCTGCTGCGACTGTTGGTGCTGGCGACGATCATGCTGCCGATCATGGCCGTGGTCATGCTCCGGGCGCAGGTTCCCGAGGCGCAAGCAGCGCTCGGCGTGGTGCGGCGCCGAATCACCGGCCGGCGTGGCGCGTTGCGGCTTCCCAGCCCAACTCCGCCGGACCAATCGTCGAGGCGTAGTGCGGTCACGTACCCTGAGCAGAGAAATTCCTCCCAGCCGGTGGCAAAAGCGGTCCAGGAGCCGATCCGGCGCAGGCCTCCGGAACGGGCACCCAGCGCCCGGATAGCGAAAGGACCGGAGGTGACAGACCGCCCACGGGAGAGCGCCGGATCCGGCTTCGGGTCAGGCGCCGAGCTGCCCCGGCCGGCCGCCGACGACTTCCAGCCAGACATTCCGGCCGACCCCGAGCCTGGCCCTGCGTCCCAGCCGCGCCCGTCTGACCAGGTGAACGGCGATTTTTCTGCCGAGGCTGGGCCCGGGCCGCACCCAGACGACGTCCACTTAGTTCCCGGCGCCCGTATCGCCGATGGCCGCTATCGGCTGCTGGTGTTCCACGGCGGCGCGCCACCGTTGCAGTTCTGGCAAGCGCTCGACACCGCGTTGGACCGACAGGTGGCGCTGACCTTCGTCGACCCCGACGGGGCCCTCCCCCCGGAGGTGCTGCAGGAGATTCTGTCCCGCACCTTGCGGCTCAGCCGGATCGACAAACCCGGCGTCGCCCGAATACTCGACGTCATCCACACAGGGTCTGGCGGCTTGGTGGTCTCGGAGTGGATTCGCGGCGGTTCACTGCAGGAGGTCGCCGACACCTCCCCGTCGCCCGTCGGTGCCATCCGCGCGATGCAATCGTTGGCCGCGGCCGCCGACGCGGCCCACCGCGCCGGGGTCGCGTTGTCCGTCGACCACCCCAGCCGGGTACGCGTCAGCATCGAGGGCGATGTCGTGCTCGCCTACCCGGCAACGATGCCCGACGCCAACCCGCAAGACGACATCCGCGGCATCGGGGCCACGCTGTACGCCCTGCTGGTCAACCGGTGGCCGCTGCGCGAGTTCGGGGTGCGCAGCGGGCTGGCGCAAGCCAAGCGGGATTCCGCGGGCCTTCCCGTCGAACCCGCCGTCATCGATCGCGACATCCCCTTTCAGATTTCCGCGGTCGCCGTCCGGGCGGTGCAAGAAGACGGCGGAATACGCAGTGCGTCAACGCTTTTGAACCTGCTGCAACAGGCGACCGCGGTCGCCGACCGCACCGAGGTGCTCGGCCCGATTGAGGAAATGCCGCCGCCAGCTTCCCCCCGCCAGCCCGCCACGCGGGAATACGGCGTGTTCGGGCACCGGCGCCGCAACCTGATCATCGGTCTCAGCGCGGGCGCCGCGATCATCGTGGTGGCCCTGCTCGTGCTGGCGTCGGTGGTCAAGGGCATCTTCGGCAACCTGGGCGGTGGCCTCAACAACGACAAGCTCGGCCTGAACACGCCGACCTCATCGAGCTCGTCGTCGGAGGCCAGCTCCGCACCTGCCGGCAGCTTCGTCAAACCCACCAAGGCCACGGTGTTCTCGCCCGACGGCGACGCCGACAACCCGGGCCAGGCCGGGCAGGCGATCGACGGTGACCCGGCCACCTCCTGGCAAACCGACATCTATTCAGACGCTGTCCCGTTCCCCAGTTTCAAGAAGGGCGTCGGGCTGATGTTGCAGCTGCCCAAGCCGACCGTCGTGGGCGTGGTCAACATCGACGTCGCCAGCACCGGGACCAAGGTGGAGATTCGTTCGGCGTCGACGCCGGCGCCGGCAACGCTGGACGACACCAAGGTGCTGAGTCCAGCCACGGCGCTCAAACCTGGTCATAATGTCATCAAGGTCAATTCGAGCGACTCGACATCGAACCTGCTGGTGTGGATTTCCACGCTGGGAACGCTCGACGGTAAGAGCCGCGCCGAGATCTCGGAGATCACGATTCAGGCGGCCTCTTAACAGCTCTGAGGCGGGTGCGCGCGCCCTTGCGGGTGAAGTGCTGCGTGCCAACCGATTGGTTACTGTCCCGGCCGTGGGCTTCGGGGGCAACACCCAGCAGGAACGCAGTGACGCCGAGCTGCTGGCCGCTCACGTCGCAGGGGACCGCTACGCCTTCGCCGAATTGTTCCACCGTCACCGACGGCAGCTGCACCGGCTGGCGCGGCTGACCACCCGCTCCCCCGAGGACGCTGAAGACGCCTTGCAGGACGCCATGCTTTCGGCGCATCGCTGCGCCGGCTCGTTTCGGCACGACGCCGCGGTCCACAGTTGGCTGCATCGCATCGTCGTCAACGCCTGCCTGGACCGGCTGCGCCGCGCCAAAGGCCGCCCGACCATCCCGCTCGAGGACGTCTACCCGGTAGCCGATCGGACGGTTCAGGTGGAGACGGCGATCGCGGTGCAGCAGGCGCTGATGCGGCTTCCCGTCGAGCAACGGGCGGCGTTGGTGGCTGTCGACATGCAGGGCTGCTCGATCGCCGACACCGCCCGCATGCTGGGCGTCGCCGAGGGCACCGTCAAGAGCCGCTGCGCCCGTGGCCGCGCCCGGCTCGTGCAGCTGCTCGGCTACCTCAACACCCCTGCCGGTCAGCGGTAGCGCCGCCTTCCGGGGGCTGTGCATGGCCCTCACACTGTGCATGGCGGACACTGGGGCGGATGAGTGCAGGCGACGAAGATCCTCCCGCCGGGGGTGCGCACCCGCCGCTGACGGTGGAACTGCTCGCCGACCTGCAGGCCGGTCTACTCGATGACGACACCGCCGCCCGGGTGCGCCGGCAAGTCCGCGCGGATCCGGACGCGCAGGCCGCGCTTCGCGCCTTGAACCGGGTGCGCACTGATGTGGCCGCCGTGGGCGCCGACCCGGCCTCGGCGCCGGAGCCGCCGCCAGCGGTTGCCGCCCGGATTTCCGCGGCGCTGCGCTCAGCGAGCGGCTCGTGGACCGGCGGCGCCGCGCACTCGGCCCGTCCGCACGCGCGGCCCGCCCGACTGATCGCGGGAGTGGCCGGGACGTGCGCGGCGGTCGCTGCGATCGGGCTGGGCACGGCGGCACTGGTCAACGCGCCCACGCCCACTCCGAGCACGCAAATAACGGCCGAACACATCACGGTGTCAACGCCGCCGATGGCGATCCCGCTGTCGCAGGCCCAGATCCTCGGCCTGCTCGACCGCAGCCCCGACTACGGCCCGCCCGCAGGCCCGCTCAACGACCCGGCGCGGCGCGCGTCCTGCCTGACCGGCCTGGGCTATCCGGCATCCACCCGGGTGCTCGGCGCGCAGCCGATCGACATCAATGCCCGCCCCGGCGTGGTGCTGGTGCTGCCCGGCGACACGCCCGACAGCCTGACGGTCTTCGCGGTGGCGCTGAACTGCAGCGCGGCGGACACCGGTCTGCTGGTCAGCACCCAGATCCCCCGCGCCTAAGGGTCTCGCGGGGTCCTGAAGGGTGGGCACGACGCGTGCGGGAACACCCCCGCCTAGGCTGGCGTTCATACGCTTAGTTTTCAAGGTTTTTACGGCTTCAAGGATCTCGAAAGGCTCGCATGACCTCCGCTGCTGATGACACTGTCCACGACGTAATCGTTGTCGGTTCGGGCCCCGCCGGATACACCGCCGCGCTTTACACCGCCCGCGCACAGCTGGCGCCGCTGGTCTTCGAGGGCACCTCGTTCGGGGGCGCGTTGATGACCACCACCGAGGTGGAGAACTACCCCGGTTTTCGCGACGGCATCACCGGCCCGGAGCTGATGGACGAGATGCGCGAGCAGGCGCTGCGATTCGGCGCGGACCTGCGGATGGAAGACGTCGAATCGGTGTCGCTGGCAGGCCCGGTCAAATCGGTCACCACCGCCGACGGTCAGACCCATCGGGCCCGGGCCGTCATCCTTGCGATGGGCGCCGCGGCACGCTATTTGCAGGTTCCTGGTGAGCAGGAATTGCTGGGACGCGGCGTGAGTTCGTGTGCCACCTGCGACGGGTTCTTCTTCAAAGATCAGGACATCGCCGTGATCGGCGGCGGCGACTCGGCGATGGAAGAGGCCACCTTCCTCACCCGGTTCGCCCGCAGCGTGACGCTCGTGCACCGCCGCGACGAGTTCCGCGCGTCGAAGATCATGCTCAATCGCGCCCGCAACAACGACAAGATCAAATTCGTCACCAACCACACCGTCGTCGCGGTGGACGGCGAGACGACGGTGACCGGATTGCGGTTGCGCCACAGCACAACCGGTGAGGAGACCACGCTTCCGGTGACCGGAGTGTTCGTCGCGATCGGCCACGAGCCGCGTTCGGCCCTGGTGCGCGATACCGTCGACGTCGACCCAGACGGCTATGTGCTGGTGCAGGGACGCACCACGAGCACCTCGGTGGAGGGTGTGTTTGCCGCCGGCGACCTGGTGGACCGCACCTACCGCCAGGCGGTCACGGCCGCGGGCAGTGGCTGCGCCGCGGCCATCGACGCCGAGCGTTGGCTGGCCGAACACGCGGATGCTCAGGCTTTTTCCGAGGCTGAAACGCTGACAGTACCGACACACTGATAATTGATAGGAGCACCACCGATGACCGACTCCGAGAATGCCGGGGCCACAATAGAAGTTTCCGACGCGTCCTTTTCCACCGACGTGTTGTCGAGTAATAAGCCTGTGCTGGTTGACTTTTGGGCAACCTGGTGCGGACCGTGCAAGATGGTCGCCCCGATACTCGAGGAGATCGCGGCCGAGCGGTCAGAACAGCTCACCGTCGCCAAGCTGGACGTGGACGCCAACCCGGAGACAGCGCGCGACTTCCAGGTCGTGTCAATCCCGACGATGATCTTGTTCAAGGACGGTCAACCGGTGAAGCGGATCGTCGGCGCCAAGGGCAAAGCGGCGCTGCTGCGCGAGCTTTCCGATCTGGTTCCCAACGTCACCTGACCTTTTTGGGTCGCGGCACGACGCCCTGTGTTTAGCCTGGGGTTTTCCGGAAATCCCCAACGATCTGAGACAATAACGGTCAGTTGTTGTGCCCTGTTATGCCCCAATAAGCCTTTGTCAGCGCATTAGCGAGTCCCGGAGGGCCCTTGGTATGCCGAGTCCGCGCCGCGAACACGGCGATGTGCTGCGCTGTGGAGACCGCAGCGCGGCTGTCACCGAGATCCGGGTCGCGCTGTCTGCGCTGGGGCTGCTGGACAACCCCGACGAAGACCTGACCACTGGCAGGCATGTCGCGCTCGAGCTGTTCGACGCCGAGCTCGACCACGCAGTGCGCGCGTTCCAGCAGCATCGCGGGCTGCTCGTGGACGGCGTTGTCGGCGAAGCCACTCACCGGGCATTGAAGGAAGCCTCGTACCGGCTGGGTGCCCGCACGCTGTATCACCAATTCGGCGCACCGCTTTACGGCGATGACGTCGCCACTCTGCAGGCCCGGCTACAGGACCTCGGTTTCTACACCGGCCTGGTCGACGGATACTTCGGCTTGCAGACACACAACGCGCTGATGTCGTATCAGCGTGAGTATGGGATGGCCGCTGACGGTATCTGCGGCCCGGAAACGTTGCGCTCCTTGTACTTTCTGAGTTCGCGCGTCACCGGCGGCTCACCACACGCGATTCGCGAGGAAGAGCTGGTCCGCCGATCCGGCCCGAAGCTTTCTGGCAAGCGGATCATTATCGATCCGGGCCGTGGCGGCGCGGACCACGGAGCGATCACGCAAGGCCCGGGCGGCCCCATCAGCGAAGCAGATGTGTTGTGGGACTTGGCAAGTCGGCTTGAAGGTCGGATGACCGCCATTGGAATGGAAACCTTCCTGTCCCGCCCGACCAACCGAAGCCCGTCGGACGCCGAACGCGCCGCTACCGCCAACAACGTCGGCGCAGACCTGATGATCAGCCTGCGCTGCGAAACTCAGACCAGCCCCGCACCGAACGGCGTCGCCTCTTTCCACTTCGGCAACTCGCATGGTTCGGTCTCCACCATCGGCCGCAATCTCGCCGACTTCATTCAGCGAGAAGTGGTGGCCCGCACCGGTTTACGCGACTGTCGTACGCATGGCCGGACGTGGGATCTGCTCACGCTGACTCGGATGCCGACCGTTCAAGTCGACGTCGGTTACATCTCCAACCCGCGCGATCGCGCGATGTTGGTTTCAACGCAGACCCGCGATGCCATCGCCGAAGGTATCCTCGCTGCGGTCAAGCGGCTATATCTGCTCGGCAAGAATGACCGGCCCACCGGCACATTTACCTTCGCCGAGTTACTTGCCCACGAACTGTCAGTCGAACGGGCCAGCAGACTCGGCGGTTCTTAAGCCGCTGACGCTGGCCGGCCCCGACCCTGCCCCCGCCCCCACCGGCTCTTGCAACTGGGCATTAGCCAGCAGGCGCTCCAGGGCGGCCTCGACTTCGGCCTTCCAGCCCAGCCCCTTGTCCAACTCAAGCCGCAGCCGCGGGAAGTACGGGTGCGGTGCCACCACGACAAAGCCGACGTCCTTCAAGAAATCCGCAGCGATGATGCAGTGATCGACCGAGCAGTCGCCAAGAGCTTCCAGCACCGGCCGCACATCGGGGTCCACCCCGCGTGGATCCTGCAACTCGGCGGCCGCCTCGGTGCGGCCGAAAGCCTCCAGCGCGCGCACTCCGCGGCGGACCAACTCGTCGATCACCCGGGCGATGAGGCTGTGCGGCAGGTCGTCGGTAGCTTGTCCAGGCTCCACCCCCATCGACGTCAGCAACACCGCATCCGCGGACACCGGCGCGGTAGGAAACCGGTGCGCCCGTGGCACTGCGCCCGGTGGAGCGTAGAGCACATATCCCAGGCACGGCGGCTCGGCGTGGCTGCGTTCGTCCTGAATCGCCGTCGCGACCTGACCGCAGGAGCCCCACTCCAGCATCACCATCGACAACCAGGCTTCCTTTTCGAACTCAGGGTCAGCGAGGTGGTCTTGGTTGCCGAGGGTCGCCGGGTCCACCTCCCAGAAGACGCAGCGGCGCGCGTGCTTGGGGAGGTGCTCAAAGGCTTCGAGCCGCAGCGGCGTGATTCGAGCGGACACTAGCCTCCTGGCCTCCGTGCGGTACTGCAGCCAATGGAAAAATTCTGCCCCCGCAGCCTCTCCAGAATAGGAGAGTTTGTTGCCTTCAGGCCAGTCCTGCCCAGTCTTGCCCCTGCCGCGCCAGCCGCTCCCTCGTCGCGCATCGAAATGGCTTGACGCACAGCGGGTCTGCGTTGGATCACGGTGCTTTTCGCACGGGGAATTGTCGCGGTGTCACAGTGACGTAATTACACAATGTGGCTGGGTCAGGTGCCAGACGGGGTCATCATGTCGATGATTCGCTGCAGATCGTCCACCGAGCCGAACTCGACCACGATCTTGCCTTTACGTTTGCCGAGGCTGACCGTCACCCGGGTCTCGAAAGCGTTCGACAGTCGGTCGGCAACGTCCTGGAGGCCCGGCATCTGAATCGGCTTGCGGCGCGGTGACGCCGGCGTGTTCGTGTCGCCGCGATTGGCCAAAGTGACCGCCTCCTCGGTGGCCCGCACCGACAGGCCCTCCGCGACGATCCGGCTGGCCAGTTCTTCCTGCGCATCGGGGCCGGCCTCCAGGGACAACAGAGCGCGGGCATGGCCCGCAGACAGCACGCCCGCGGCCACCCGGCGCTGCACCGGGATCGGCAGCTTAAGCAGCCGGATCATGTTCGTGATCAGCGGTCGCGAACGGCCGATGCGCGCCGCCAGTTCATCGTGGGTGACATCGAACTCGTCGAGCAGTTGCTGGTACGCCGCCGCCTCTTCCAAGGGGTTCAGCTGCACCCGGTGAATGTTCTCCAACAGGGCGTCACGCAGCAGATTGTCGTCGCCCGTCGCGCGCACGATGGCCGGGATGGTGGCCAGGCCCGCCTCCTGGGCCGCCCGCCAGCGCCGCTCCCCCATCACGATCTGGTATCGCGCGCCGCTCTCCGATTCGGACGCCGCCCGCACCACGATCGGCTGCAACAGGCCGAACTCACGGATGGAGTGCACCAGCTCCGACAGCGCCTCCTCGTCGAAAACCTGCCGCGGCTGCCGAGGATTGCGCTCGATGTCGGTGGGCGCGATCTCGCGATACACCGCCCCCATAGACCCCGCAGACCCCGTAGCCCCGGCGTCCGGCCCGGCAGGTGTACCTCCCCCAATCAGCACATCGGCGGCCGCGCTTCCCATCCGCGGGCCGAGCGTCGCTGGTCCGGAGTCGGCATCCGCAGGACCGGTCGGGATCAGCGAAGCCAGTCCCCGGCCGAGGCCGCCCTTCCTACGCAACGGCTGTGTCATGGTTGTCCCTTCGCGGATGGTGGCTGATCGCGGTTGGCGAGTTCGCGGCTTGCGTCGAGATAGCTCATCGCGCCCCGTGACCCGGGGTCGTAGTCGATGATCGTCATGCTGTAGCCGGGCGCCTCGGAAACCTTGACGCTGCGGGGAATCACCGTACGCAATACCTTGCTCCCAAAGTACCGGCGCACCTCTTCGGCCACCTGGTCGGCGAGCTTGGTCCGCCCGTCGTACATGGTCAGGATCACGGTGCTCACGTCGAGCTGAGGATTGAGGTGGGCCTTGACCATCTCGATGTTGCGCATCAGTTGCGACACACCCTCAAGCGCGTAGTACTCGCACTGGATCGGGATCATCACCTCCGGCGCGGCGACGAGCGCGTTGATGGTCAGCAGCCCGAGCGACGGTGGGCAGTCGATGAAGACGTAGTCGAAGTCGAAGTTGTCTAGTTCGCCCAGGGCGGTGCGCAATCGGTTCTCGCGCGCCACCATGCTGACCAATTCGATCTCGGCGCCGGCCAGATCGATGGTCGCCGGTACGCAGAACAGGCGCTCGCTGTGGGGGCTGGGTCGCAGCGCCTCCTGCAAACCGACCTCGCCGAGAAGTACCTCATACGAAGAGGGAGTGCCGGATTGCCGATCGGTGATCCCGAGTGCCGTACTCGCGTTGCCTTGCGGATCAAGGTCGATGACGAGCGTCTTGAGTCCTTGCACCGCGAGCGCGGCCGCGAGGTTGACCGCGGTGGTGGTCTTGCCCACGCCGCCCTTTTGGTTCGCGATGGTGAACAGCCGGCGGTGGCGCGGCCGCGGCAGTGGCTCGTGCGTGGTGTGCAGAACCCGCATGGCGCGTTCGGCGGCAGCCCCGATGGGCGTGTCGATTTCGTCGGATGTTTCACGTGAAACATCGGCAGTCATGCCCGGCTCCTGGGGCCCGGCCGGCCCTGCCGGCGCCGCCTGCTCCTCGTGCGGCGTACCCACCGACGACGGAGGCGCATCGCTCCAACCTCGGGGAGAACTCATCGCGTTCCCCTGTTCGTCTCTCGTGCGGACCCGTGTCGCGAGTAGCTGCCTCGCCGCGCTAACACCACGGTCGCGGGCGGACGCAAGTAGTTCGCGCCACATGTCACCACCCTGACATCAACCGCGCCCGTCGCCTCCATTACACGCCGGTGTTGCCGGACTTCCTCAAGAGCGTGCTCCCCTTTGATCGCGACCATCCGCCCGCCCGTCCGTAGCAATGGCATGCTCCACTTCGTCAACTTGTCCAAGGCTGCCACCGCACGCGACACCGCGGCGTCTTTCTCGCCGATCTGTTCGCGAACCCATGCCTCTTCGGCGCGGCCGCGCACCACGTCGACGGGCAACCCGAGCTCGGCCACGGCCTCCCGAAGGAAGTCACTCCGGCGCAGCAGTGGTTCGAGGAGGACGATCTCAAGATCGGGCCGGGCAATCGCCAACGGCAGCCCCGGCAATCCAGCTCCGCTGCCGATGTCCACGACCCGCTCCCCCGGATCAAGGAGCTCACTCACCGCCGCACTGTTCAACAGGTGCCGGTCCCAAAGCCGGTCCACCTCGCGCGGCCCCAGCAGTCCGCGTTCCACGCCGGCGCCCGCCAACAGCTCGGCGTACCGTTGGGCGATCTCGAGACGCGGCCCAAAGAGCGCGGCTGCCGCCTCGGATCCCGCATCACCTGGCACCGCCGGGGACACGGCTCCCTCGCAAGGGTTGACATGTTTCACGTGAAACATCCCCTTCTCGGGCGCCGGCTTGGCTGCCCGCGCGAACTACATAGCTGTAACTCAGTCCGTCTAGTCGTGCAGAACAACAACCCGGCGCGACGGCTCGACGCCCTCGCTTTCACTGTGCACGCCGGGCACCGCCGCGACGGCGTCGTGCACGATCTTCCGCTCGAATGGCGTCATGGGAGAAAGCTCTTCGCGCTCGCCCGTCTTGAGCACCCGCCGCGCTACCTTGTCGCCCAGCGCCGCCAATTCCTCGCGGCGGCCCCTCCGCCAGCTCGCGATGTCGAGCATCAATCGACTCCGCACGCCGGTCTTCTGGTGTACCGCCAGACGCGTGAGTTCTTGCAGGGCGTCGAGCACCTCGCCGCCGCGACCGACCAACTTGTTCAAGTCGTCGCTGCCGTCGATGCTCACCACCGCCCGGCTGCCTTCGACGTCCAGATCGATGTCGCCGTCGAAGTCCAGCAGGTCCAACAGCTCCTCTAGATAGTCGCCGGCGATTTCCCCCTCGGCGACCAACCGCTCCTCCAGGTCGTCACCTTCGTCGGCGCCGGCATCCGCCGTCGCTTCGTCCTCCGAAGCGTCGTCAGTGTCGTCAATGGGTGATTGTGCGTCCAGTTCCGTATCGGCGTCGCGCTCGGTGGTGGTCTCGGCGTCCGTCATGGCTTTCTCTCTTCCTCAATCCACGGGCCCGTGTTTGTTGTGGGGTCGCTCGCCCGACTCGACCCCGCTAAAGGTCTGGCAGCCCTCTGGCTCTGCGGTCAGCGTTTGCGTTTCTTCGGCCGCGCCCCGGGTCGCGGGGTGCGGTTGGTCGGGGTGTTGTTCCGTGCGGGTGTCGGCTTGTTCGCTTCGGTCTCTGCGTTCTCTGCTTCGGTCACCTGGCCGGCGGAACCCGGATCTGCCGACGAGCCGTCACCGCTCGCCGGTGCCGATTTGGCTTGGCGCCGTGGCTTGGCGCCCGGCGCCGGCGCGTTCGCCGCCCGGCGCTGGATCACTTCTTGCTTCTTGGCTTCTTCCTCTTTTTCGATCTTGCCGAACACGTAGTGCTGCTGAGCGAACGTCCAGATGTTGTTCGAGAACCAGTACAAGATGATCGCCAACGGCAGGAACGGTCCACCGACGACAACGCCGAGGGGAAACACGTACAACGCGAGCTTGTTCATCATCGCCGTCTGAGGATTGGCCGCCGCCTCCGCGCTCTGCCGGGCCACCGACGCGCGGCTGTTGAAGTACGTCGCAATGCCCGCCATGATCATCACTGGCGCACCGACCGCGATCACCGCAGGACGGCTGAAGTTCGTAAACGCGTCCAAGCCCGCATGTTGCGTCATGAACGCACCGATCGGCGCACCCCACAGGTTGGCGTCGAGGAAGTGGCCCACGTCGGCCGGCGTGAACACGTAGTTCCCGGTCAGCCGGTTCTGAATTACCGACATGTGTGGCTGGCCAATGCCTCCGGTCGTGCGGTTGAACGATCGTAAGACGTGGTAGAGGCCCAGGAACACCGGGATCTGCGCCAGCATCGGCAAGCACCCCAGGATGGGATTGAACCCGTGCTCGCGTTGCAGCTTCTGCATCTCGAGCGCCATGCGCTGGCGGTCCTTGCCGTACTTCTTTTGCAGCGCCTTGATCTGGGGTTGCAGCTCCTGCATCTGCCGGGTGGTGCGGATCTGGCGGACGAACGGTTGGTAGAGCAGCGCGCGCAAGCTGAACACCAAGAACATCACCGACAGCGCCCACGCGAAGAAGTTCGACGGGCCCAACACAGCGGCGAACAGCTTGTACCAGACCCACATGATCCACGACACCGGGTAATAAACGACGTCGAGACTGAACGGATCAAACGACAAGAGACTCACCTTCCCCTAGCTCCGCTGGGGAGCCCCAGGCGTTGCTGCTGTGATCAAAGTCATCGGAGCACGCCCGGCAACTCCGGCGATGTGGCAGGCGCTCCGGTATCGGATCCCATCCACCGCGATGCCAAGGTCCGCACTTCGCGAGCCTGCCGGCGGCCAACCAACTCCCACGGATCAAGCCGTATTCGGTCAGCGCGTCAACCGCGTACTGGCTACAGGTCGGAACAAAGCGGCACGACGCCGGTCGCAACGGCGAAACCATGTGCCGGTACAGCTGGATCACCAAGACCAGCCCGCGGACGCAGCGCGCGGACAAATTCACCGTTGCGTTCCCGACAGGTCGAATGCGCGTCGCAACCCGGTTCGCAGCTGCTGCTCTAGCCACGCCGACGAGACGTGCCGGCTGCTCGGCAATGCCCGGATCACCACCTGATCGGATCCGTGAAGATCGCCCAACATGGTGCGCGCGACGTGCCGCAGCCGACGGGCGACTCGATGGCGTTCGACGGCCGAACCTACCGGCTTGGCGATGATCAGCCCAACACGCGGACCGTTGCCCGCCTCGTGGTTACTCCCCCGCCTGACGTGAACGACGATGTCAGGTTGCACTGTGCGCACCCCATATTTCACGGTCGCATCGAATTCAGTCGCCCGCCTCATGCGGTTGCGTGCGGAAAGCACCGCAAAACTCGGTATTGCGATCAGGCAGACAGTGCGCGGCGGCCCTTGCGGCGCCGGCTGGACACAATCGAACGTCCAGCGCGAGTGCGCATTCGCAGACGGAAACCGTGCACGCGGGCTCGGCGCCGGTTGTTCGGCTGGAAGGTCCGCTTGCCCTTGGCCACGGCGTTCTCCTCGTCATATCGAGCTCAAAAGATCTGAGCCGTCCCGGCCGCTCATGCTTCGCCAGCACGTCGGTCAGGGGTGGTCTTGCTGCTGGCCGGCGCGGTCCCCTAGCACATCATCCTGGGTCGCAGCCGTATCGCCGACTTTCGGGCGACTGTTTGAGGGTACTGACGAGCGTTCGCTGGGTCAAACCTGGCTGAAAACTGGCTGAAAACTGGCTTAGCCCAACGGACGCGCTCCAACACTTACGTAAACGGTTGGCACCAACAAACCCAACCCACGCAATCTCCGCGGTAACCGAAACCAACCGGAAAAGAACCCGTCTGAATGCAACAGAACTGTTGGCAGCCGGACGGAAAACTGTTAGCTTCAGCCAGTGCCGTTTCAGACTGGAGCGGTGGTCGACAACGAAGCGAGGATGGCGGATCGACTAGCTGTCTAGACGACCTGCACGGGTTGTCTCCAGCACGGAGATCGCGAGCTGTTGCCACGAGGCTCCAGCTCACTGAACGATCATCCTGTCCACACCTGTGTATAACTATGTGGACAGTCACTTTTGTCGCCACCCGAACCCGGAACTCACGAGAGCCAGGGAGATGCGTCGTTGACCGATGATCCCGGTTCAGGTTTCACGTCGGTGTGGCATGCGGTCGTCTCCGAACTCAACGGCGAGTCCCCCTCGGACAACCTAGACAACGGGGTCGCAAACCATAGCGCTCTCATCACTCCATTAACCCCTCAGCAACGAGCCTGGCTGAATCTCGTCCAGCCGCTCACCATCGTCGAGGGATTTGCTCTGTTGTCGGTGCCGAGCAGCTTTGTCCAAAATGAGATCGAACGTCACCTGCGCACGCCGATTACCGATGCGTTGAGTCGGCGGCTCGGACAGCAGATACAGCTCGGGGTCCGCATCGCACCGCCGTCCTCCGGCGACGACACCGCCTTCTCCCAAGACACCGTCATCCCTGAACCGGAACTGTTATCGGAAGCCGACGACGACCTGGACACGGAGGCCGACGAGGCGGACGAAAACGGTGACCCTCTCGGCGATGCTCAACAGAGCTGGCCGACGTACTTCACCGAGCGCCCGCACAGCAGCGAATCGGCTGCCGCCGCCGGCGGAACCAGCCTCAACCGCCGCTACACGTTCGATACTTTCGTGATCGGTGCTTCCAATCGGTTCGCACATGCCGCCACTCTGGCGATCGCCGAAGCACCCGCCCGTGCCTACAACCCTCTGTTCATTTGGGGCGAGTCGGGTCTGGGCAAGACACACCTGTTGCATGCGGCCGGCAACTACGCGCAACGCCTGTTCCCCGGGATGCGGGTCAAATACGTCTCCACCGAGGAATTCACCAACGACTTCATCAACTCCCTACGTGACGATCGCAAGGTCGCGTTCAAGCGCAGCTACCGCGACGTCGACGTGTTACTCGTCGATGACATCCAATTCATCGAAGGCAAGGAAGGCATCCAGGAGGAGTTCTTCCACACCTTCAACACGCTGCACAACGCCAACAAGCAGATCGTCATCTCCTCTGACCGCCCGCCCAAACAACTCGCCACCCTCGAGGACCGACTGAGGACCCGGTTCGAGTGGGGGCTGATTACCGACGTGCAGCCCCCGGAGCTGGAGACCCGCATCGCCATCCTGCGCAAGAAAGCTCAGATGGAACGGCTCGCGGTGCCCGACGACGTACTCGAGCTCATCGCCAGCAGCATCGAACGCAACATCCGCGAACTCGAGGGCGCTCTCATCCGGGTGACCGCGTTCGCGTCGCTGAACAAAACCCCGATCGACAAGGCGCTGGCCGAGATTGTGCTCCGCGATCTCATTGCCGACGCCAGCAACCTACAGATCAGCGCAGCGACGATCATGGCCGCCACCGCCGAATACTTCGACACCACCGTCGAAGAGTTGCGCGGCCCCGGCAAGACCCGGGCGCTGGCACAGTCGCGGCAGATCGCGATGTACCTGTGCCGCGAACTCACCGACTTGACGCTGCCCAAGATCGGCCAGGCGTTCGGCCGCGACCACACCACGGTGATGTACGCCCAACGCAAGATCTCGTCGGAACTGGCCGAGCGACGCGAGGTGTTCGATCACGTCAAGGAGCTCACCACCCGCATTCGGCAGCGCTCCAAGCGCTGATCCTGCAAAAAACTTCTGGCTCGCAAGTCACATCAGCCACAACTCGGCAGTGTGGGCCGTTTTGTGCACAATCGACTCAAACATCGCTGCGGGCTTCGGATTTTCGTGCACAAGCGTACGCAATCCCCAGGAGTCCAACACGGGGCGCAAAGTTATCCACGGCGTCATCCACAACCTGAGCCCGCCCCTAGCTGCGCCAAGACAAGCTGTCCCCAAGATGCACACCCCTTAATACTGTTACTGAGATCTCTTCCTCATTTCTTCTTTGAAAACCGCCGTTGGGGACATCGATCGCACAGACGTCGCAAACCTCGCGTTGACCAGCCTTGTCAGCCTTTGCGATTAGCTTTCAAGTTGGCGCTGAACGATCTACGGTTGTTCTTCGACTGCTGTTGCGGCCGTCGTAGCGCATGATGTGCCACCTTGGGAGTCAGCAGTAGCCAGGGGTGGCCCGGGCACTGGATTTCGACTGCTAGGTGAAGGGAAGCCATGGACGCGGCGACGACAAGAGCTGGCCTCACCGACTTGAAGTTTCGTTTGGTGCGAGAGTCCTTCGCCGAGGCGGTGTCGTGGGTGGCGAAGAATTTGCCCACCAGGCCAGCGGTGCCGGTTCTGTCGGGAGTCTTGCTAGCCGGCTCCGACGACGGCCTGACCATTTCGGGATTCGACTACGAGGTTTCCGCCGAGGCGCAAGTTGCTGCCGAAATAGCTTCTCCCGGAAGCGTTTTGGTATCCGGTCGGTTGTTGTCAGACATTACGCGGGCGCTGCCCGACAAGCCGGTTGACTTCTACGTGGACGGTAATCGCGTCGCATTGACCTGCGGAAGCGCCAGGTTCTCGCTGCCGACAATGGCGGTTGAGGATTACCCCACGCTGCCGGTGCTGCCGGAAGAGACCGGGACGTTGCCAGCAGATCTGTTCGCCGAAGCCATCAGTCAGGTTGCGATTGCCGCCGGTCGGGATGACACGTTGCCCATGTTGACCGGAATTCGGGTCGAGATCTCAGGTGACACGGTAGTTTTGGCCGCCACCGACAGGTTCCGTTTGGCAGTTCGCGAGTTGACGTGGTCGGCGTTGTCGTCCGACATCGAGGCGGCGGTGCTGGTGCCGGCGAAGACGCTCGCCGAGGCCGCCAAAACCGGCACCGGCTCCGATGTTCGTTTGTCGTTGGGTTCCGGCTTGGGCGTCGGAAAGGACGGGTTACTCGGCATCAGCGGCAGTGGCAAGCGCAGCACCACTCGGCTTCTTGATGCTGAGTTCCCGAAGTTCCGGCAGCTGTTGCCGGCTGAGCACACCTCGGTGGCGACGATCAACGTCGCTGAGTTGACCGAAGCGATCAAGTTGGTCGCGTTGGTCGCGGACCGAGGCGCCCAGGTGCGTATGGAGTTTGCCGACGGCATGCTGCGGCTTTCCGCCGGGGCGGATGATGTCGGCCGGGCTGAGGAAGACCTTCCGGTGGACTTCGTCGGCGAACCACTGACCATCGCGTTCAACCCGACCTATCTGACCGACGGGCTGGCATCGGTGCACTCGGAGCGGGTGTCGTTTGGTTTCACAACGCCGGGTAAGCCCGCGCTGCTGCGTCCAGCAGCCGAAGGCGACGATGTTCCGTCAGGGAATGGCCCCTTTGCCGCCCCGCCCACGGACTACGTGTATTTGTTGATGCCCGTCCGGTTGCCTGGGTAAGTGTACGTCCGGCATTTGGGACTACGTGACTTCCGGTCCTGGGCGCACGCCGATCTCGAATTGGAACCGGGGCGGACAGTGTTTGTCGGTCCGAACGGTTATGGCAAGACGAATTTGATTGAGGCACTTTGGTATTCGACCACCCTGGGTTCACATCGGGTGGGTACCGATGCGCCGCTCATCCGGGCGGGTGCACCCCGGGCGGTGGTTTCGACGATCATCGTCAATGAGGGTCGAGAGTGTGCGATCGATCTGGAAATCGCTACGGGGCGGGCCAACAAGGCGCGGTTGAACCGTTCACCGGTGCGCAGCACTCGCGAAGTGGTCGGGGTATTACAGGCGGTGCTGTTCGCACCCGAAGACCTCGCCCTGGTTCGCGGGGATCCCGCCGATCGCCGTCGCTATCTGGATGATTTGGCGACGGTGCGGAGGCCGACGGTCGCCGGCGTGCGTGCCGACTACGACAAAGTTCTGCGGCAGCGCACGGCGCTGTTGAAATCGTTGTCCGGCGCTCGACACCGCAGTGATCAAGCTGCCCTGGAAACCCTCGATGTCTGGGACAGCCGGCTCGCGGAGTACGGCGCTCAACTGATGGCCGCCCGTATTGATCTGGTCAATCAATTGGCGCCAGAGGTGGAAAAGGCTTACCAGCTGTTAGCGCCGGGGTCGCGACCGGCGGCGATAGCCTATCGCGCAAGTCTGGATGCCGGCCTGAATTCTGACACCGATCGGGAGCGGCTCGAAGCGGCGTTGTTGGCTGCGCTTTCGGCGCGGCGGGCTGCCGAATTGGAACGCGGGATGTGTCTCGTCGGACCCCATCGCGACGATCTGGAATTGCGACTAGGCGATCAAGTCGCCAAAGGCTTTGCCAGCCACGGGGAATCGTGGTCGTTCGCGGTGGCGTTGCGTCTGGCGGCCTACGAGTTATTGCGCGCCGATGGCAGCGAGCCGGTGTTGTTGCTCGATGACGTGTTCGCTGAACTCGACGCGGCCCGCCGTCGTGCATTAGCGGCGGTGGCGGAATCGGCGGAGCAGGTGTTGGTAACCGCGGCGGTGCTGGAAGACATTCCCGCGGACTGGGACGCTAGGCGGGTGACCATCGATCTGCGCGACGATGACTCTGGTCGGGTTTCGGTGGTGCAACTATGAGCGACTCCGAAGACCGTCCCGAGCCCGACAAGGTTGAGGCACTAGGTGACTTGACGGGTATCGATCTGGTCAGGCGGACTCTCGAGGAAGCCCGCGCGGCGGCCCGAGCCCAGGGGAAAGACGCCGGCCGGGGCCGATCAGCGCCGCCCGCGAGGCGTCGCGTCGCAGGGTACCGGCGGAGCTGGTCGGGTCCTGGTCCCGACGTTCGGGATCCCCAGCCCCTGGGCAGGGTGGCGCGCGAACTGGCGAAAAAGCGCGGATGGTCCGCACACGTCGCCGAGGGCACCGTGCTCGGTCACTGGTCAGCGGTGGTCGGGCAGCAGATCGCCGAACACGCAACCCCGATCGGACTGAGCGACGGGGTCCTCAGCGTGACAGCCGAATCGACGGCGTGGGCGACGCAGTTGAGGATGATTCAGGCGCAGCTGTTGGCAAAGATCGCCGCAGCCGTCGGCAATGGCGTGGTGACATCGCTGAAAATCACCGGCCCGTCGGCGCCGTCCTGGCGTAAGGGGCCACGGCACATCGCCGGCAGGGGGCCCCGTGACACCTATGGATAGGGTGTCCCGCAGGCGCGAAGCCGCCCCCGTACCCGCACCGGCCGACGGCGGTCTCAGAGCCGCCAGGACGCTGCAGACCAGGGTGACTGGCGTCGGGACGTGCGTGGAATAAAGATATCGAGCACACGGCGCGGTTAGATAGGTAGAAACGCGCCCAGAAAATCGGTCCCGACGACCGATCACGGTAGAGTGGAGTATGCGATCGCTGCGGTGACTGGACCGCTCCTACTAACCCCCAAGGAGAGCATTCGGACCGTGGCTGCCCAGAAAAAGAAGGCACAAGATGAATACGGCGCTTCGGCGATCACCGTTCTCGAAGGTCTCGAAGCTGTCCGCAAACGCCCGGGCATGTACATCGGGTCCACCGGTGAGCGTGGCTTGCACCACCTTGTCTGGGAGGTAGTCGACAACTCGGTGGACGAGGCGATGGCCGGCTACGCCACCCAGGTCGATGTGCGACTGCTCGATGACGGCAGCGTTGAGGTCGCGGACAACGGGCGTGGTATCCCGGTCGCCATGCACTCCACCGGCGCGCCCACTGTCGACGTCGTAATGACGCAACTGCATGCTGGCGGCAAATTCGGCGGTGAGAACAGTGGCTACAACGTCAGCGGCGGTTTGCACGGCGTCGGCGTCTCGGTGGTCAATGCCTTGTCCACGCGGCTCGAGGTCGATGTCAAACGCGACGGGCACGAGTGGTCGCAGTTCTACGACCACGCCGTGCCGGGAACCCTCAAGCAGGGCGAAGCCACCAAGAAGACGGGAACCACCATCAGGTTCTGGGCCGACCCCGACATCTTCGAAACCACCGACTACGACTTCGAGACGGTGGCGCGCCGACTGCAGGAAATGGCATTCCTCAACAAGGGATTGACCATCAACCTCACCGACGAGCGGGTGACCAAGGAAGAGGTCGTCGACGAGGTCGTCAGCGACACCGCCGAAGCGCCCAAGTCCGCCGAAGAAAAAGCGGCCGAATCGACCGCACCGCACAAGGTCAAGCACCGCACCTTCCACTACGCCGGCGGGTTGGTGGATTTCGTCAAGCACATCAACCGCACCAAGAGCCCGATCCAGCAGAGCATCATCGACTTCGATGGCAAGGGCACCGGCCACGAGGTCGAAATCGCGATGCAGTGGAACGGCGGCTATTCGGAGTCGGTGCACACCTTCGCCAACACCATCAACACCCACGAGGGCGGCACCCACGAAGAGGGCTTCCGCAGCGCTTTGACGTCGGTGGTGAACAAGTACGCCAAAGACAAGAAGCTCCTCAAGGAGAAGGACGCCAACCTCACCGGCGACGACATCCGTGAGGGCCTGGCCGCCGTCATTTCGGTGAAAGTCAGCGAACCGCAATTCGAGGGCCAGACCAAAACCAAGCTGGGCAACACCGAGGTGAAGTCGTTCGTGCAGAAGGTGTGCAACGAACAGCTCAC
Source organism: Mycobacterium sp. (assembly GCF_052144515.1). Lineage (GTDB taxonomy): Bacteria > Actinomycetota > Actinomycetes > Mycobacteriales > Mycobacteriaceae > Mycobacterium. The sequence goes on from NZ_JBKQQD010000143.1 coordinate 29,333, forward strand.
GCACTGGTTTGAGGCCAACCCGACCGAGGCGAAAACCGTTGTGAACAAAGCGGTGTCCTCGGCGCAGGCGCGCATCGCGGCGCGCAAGGCACGGGAGTTGGTGCGGCGCAAGAGCGCCACCGACCTCGGCGGCCTGCCCGGTAAGCTCGCCGACTGCCGCTCCACCGATCCGCGGAAATCCGAACTGTATGTAGTGGAAGGTGATTCGGCCGGCGGCTCCGCGAAAAGCGGCCGCGACTCGATGTTCCAGGCGATCCTCCCGCTGCGGGGCAAGATCATCAACGTGGAGAAGGCCCGCATCGACCGGGTGTTGAAGAACACCGAAGTCCAGGCCATCATCACCGCGTTGGGCACCGGCATCCACGACGAGTTCGATCTCACCAAACTGCGCTACCACAAGATCGTGTTGATGGCCGACGCCGACGTTGACGGACAACACATTTCGACATTGCTGTTGACGCTGTTGTTCCGGTTCATGCGGCCGCTGATCGAAAACGGACACGTGTTCTTGGCGCAACCGCCGCTGTACAAGCTGAAGTGGCAGCGCAGCGATCCGGAATTCGCCTACTCCGACCGCGAGCGCGACGGTCTGCTGGAGGCGGGGCTGAAGGCCGGCAAGAAGATCAATAAGGAAGACGGCATCCAGCGGTACAAAGGTCTGGGTGAGATGGATGCCAAGGAGCTGTGGGAAACCACGATGGACCCGTCAGTCAGGGTCCTGCGTCAAGTGACCCTCGATGACGCCGCGGCCGCCGACGAGTTGTTCTCCATCTTGATGGGCGAGGACGTCGAGGCGCGGCGAAGCTTTATCACCCGCAACGCCAAGGACGTTCGCTTCCTGGATGTCTGATGAATCAGGCGCGGCCCAACTATGCGATGCAAATGAGGAATTAGATGACTGACACGACGCTGCCGCCTGGCGACGAGGCCGGCGACCGGATCGAGCCGGTTGACATACAGCAGGAGATGCAGCGGAGCTATATCGACTACGCGATGAGCGTGATCGTCGGCCGCGCGCTACCGGAAGTGCGCGACGGCCTCAAGCCGGTGCACCGCCGGGTGCTGTATGCGATGTACGACTCGGGATTCCGTCCGGACCGTAGTCATGCCAAGTCGGCACGATCGGTCGCCGAGACGATGGGTAACTACCACCCGCACGGCGACGCATCGATCTACGACACCCTGGTGCGGATGGCGCAGCCGTGGTCGCTGCGCTACCCGTTGGTCGACGGCCAGGGCAACTTCGGTTCGCCGGGCAACGACCCACCAGCCGCGATGAGGTACTGTACCACTGGAGAGGCATTGGTACGCTTGCCATTTGGGCAATCTGTGCGGATCGCCGAT
>NZ_JBKQQD010000144.1:0-14448 GCF_052144515.1 Mycobacterium sp.
TTAGCATAGGGAAGGCTGCCCTAATTTTGCAAGCAGTTGGGCGGCATGTAACGGGAATTGACCAGCCGCGCATACGACAGTCGGTAGTAAGCCGGAGTACGCTAGTTCCAACGCTCGGGAGATGGAACGAACTATGGCCAAGCTGACGCGGCTCGGAGACCTGGAACGCGCCGTCATGGACCACCTCTGGTCCACGTCGGAACCGCAAACCGTTCGACAGGTCCATGAAGCGTTATCGGCACGACGCGACCTCGCCTACACGACGATCATGACCGTGCTGCAACGGCTGGCGAAAAAGAATCTGGTCTCCCAGCTGCGCGACGACCGGGCCCACCGGTACGCCCCCGTGCACGGCCGCGACGAACTGGTGGCCGGGCTCATGGTCGATGCGCTGGCCCAGGCCGAGGATTCGGGGGGCAGGCAGGCCGCGCTGGTGCACTTCGTCGAGCGCGTCGGCGCCGACGAGGCCGATGCACTGCGCCGTGCCCTCGCGGAATTGGAAGCGAATCAACGCAATACGCCGTCAGCTGGCGTTACCGCGGAGGAGTGAGGGAGACTTACAGCGTGTCCGCGCTGGTCTTCACCATCCTCGCGGTGCTGTTGGTCGGTCCGGTACCGGCCCTGTTAGCACGCGCGACGTGGCCGTTGCGCGCTCCCCGCGCCGCGATGGTGTTGTGGCAGGCCGTCGCGCTGGCCGCCGTCTTTTCGGCGTTCAGCGCAGGAATCGCGATCGCCACCCGTGTGCTCATGCCCGGCCCCGACGGGCGGCCCACCGCCAGCATCGTCGGCGCGGCCGGCCGGCTCGGGTGGCCGCTGTGGGCGACGTATATCGCGGTCTGCGCGTTGACCTTGCTGGTTGGTGTCCGGCTGATGGTGGCGCTGGTGCGAGTGGCCATCGCCAATCGGCGACGGCGTGCCCACCACCGTATGGTCGTGGATCTGGTCGGGGTCGGCCACGACGCGGCCCTGGCTCAGCCGCGCGCAAACACGCGCGACCTGCGCGTCCTGGACGTCCCGCAACCGCTTGCCTACTGTCTGCCCGGTGTGCGCAGCCGGGTCGTGGTCAGCGAGGGAACGCTGAACACGCTCACTGACGCCGAAGTCTCCGCCATCCTCACCCACGAGCGGGCCCATCTGCGCGCCCGCCACGACCTGGTTCTGGAGGCGTTCACCGCGGCGCACGCTGCTTTCCCGCGGCTCGTCCGCAGCGCCAACGCGCTGCGCGCGGTGCAACTGCTGGTCGAGCTGCTCGCGGACGACGCCGCCGTGCGCGCCACCGGGCGCACTCCCCTGGCCCGGGCGTTGGTCACCTGTGCGTCCGGCCGGGCGCCGTCTGGCGCGCTGGCCGCCAACGGGCCCAGCACGGTGCTGCGGGTGCGCCGCCTGTCCGGGCGTGGCAACAGTCCGGTGCTGGCAGCGGCCGCGTATCTGGCCGCGGTCGCCGTATTTGTGGTGCCCACCGTGGCGGTGGCCGTACCGTGGCTCACCGAGCTGCGCCAGCTGTTCAACGTCTAGCGTCGACTGGGCCCAACACCCCGGAATGCCACTTGGAGTCGGCTGTGCCACAGTGTGATCCGAGAGCGTGTCGGAAAAGTTCGGCAACCTAATAGGCCCAACGAAAGGCGAGACATGAGTGCCCCAGAATTGAAGGAATCGAATATGGGGACCGCGCAGATCGGTGTCACCGGCCTAGCTGTGATGGGGTCGAACCTCGCCCGCAACTTCGCCCACCACGGCTACACGGTGGCGCTGCATAACCGATCGGTCGCCAAGGCCGACGCGCTGCTCGAAGAGCACGGCGACGAGGGCAACTTCGTCCGTTCGGAGACCATCGAGGAATTCCTGGACGCACTGGAGAAGCCGCGGCGGGTGATCATCATGGTCAAGGCCGGTGACCCGACCGACGCCGTCATCGAACAGCTCGCCGACGCCATGGAGCAGGGCGACATCATCATCGACGGCGGCAACGCCCTCTACACCGACACCATTCGCCGCGAGAAGGCGATGCGCGAACGGGGTCTGCACTTCGTCGGCGCCGGCATCTCCGGCGGCGAGGAGGGCGCGCTGAACGGGCCGTCGATCATGCCGGGCGGGCCCGCCGAGTCCTACAAGTCGCTGGGCCCGCTGCTCGAGGAGATCTCCGCGCACGTCGACGGCGTGCCGTGCTGCACCCACATCGGGCCCGACGGCTCCGGCCACTTCGTCAAGATGGTGCACAACGGCATCGAGTACTCCGACATGCAGCTGATCGGCGAGGCCTACCAGCTGCTGCGCGACGGGCTCGGCAAGTCCGCCCCCGAGATCGCCGACGTCTTCGCCGAGTGGAACAAGGGCGACCTGGACAGCTACCTGATCGAGATCACCGCCGAGGTGCTGCGCCAAACCGACGCCAAGACCGGCAAGCCGCTCGTCGACGTCATCCTCGACGAGGCCGAGCAGAAGGGCACCGGCCGCTGGACGGTGAAATCGGCGCTGGACCTTGGCGTGCCGGTGACCGGCATCGCGGAGGCGGTGTTCGCCCGCGCGCTGTCGGGCTCGGTGGCCCAGCGCAAGGCGACCACGGGGCTGGCGTCGGGCGGACTGGGCAGCAAGCCGGCGGACGCGGCGCAGTTCATCGAGGACGTCCGCCAGGCTCTCTACGCGTCGAAGATCATCGCCTATGCCCAGGGGTTCAACCAGATTCAGGCGGGCAGCGCCGAATACGACTGGGGCATCACGCCCGGCGACCTGGCCACCATCTGGCGCGGCGGCTGCATCATCCGGGCCAAGTTCCTCAACCGCATCAAGGAGGCGTACGACTCCGACCCGGACCTGGCGACGCTGATCGTGGCGCCGTATTTCCGCAGCGCGATCGAAGCGGCCATCGACGGCTGGCGTCGTGTCGTGGTGACCGCCACCCAACTGGGTATCCCGATTCCGGGCTTCTCCTCGGCGCTGTCCTACTACGACGCGCTGCGCACCGAGCGGTTGCCCGCCGCGCTGACCCAGGGTCTGCGGGACTTCTTCGGCGCGCACACCTACGGGCGCATCGACGAGGACCCGAGCAAGAAGTTCCACACGCTGTGGAGCGGGGACCGCAGCGAAGTGCCCGCCTAGCGCGGTGCGACTCAAAGGGAGCAAGCCGACAGCGATGAGGTTTCTGAACGGGCACCGGCCCGGGTACGACCTGACCTACAACGATGTTTTCATCGTGCCCAACCGGTCCGACGTCGCGTCGCGGTTCGACGTCGACTTGTCCACCGCCGACGGCTCGGGGACCACGATTCCGGTGGTGGTGGCCAACATGAGCGCGGTGGCCGGGCGGCGGATGGCCGAGACTGTGGCGCGCCGCGGCGGCATTGTCGTTCTGCCGCAAGATCTTCCGATCACGGCGGTCCAGCAGACAGTGGAGTTCGTCAAGAGCCGTGACCTGGTTCTGGACACCCCGGTGGTGCTGGGGCCCGACGATTCGGTGTCCGACGCGACCGCGCTGATCCACAAGCGCGCCCACGGTGTGGCGGTGGTGGTCTTCGAAGGCCGTCCCATCGGTTTGGTCAGCGAATCCAGCTGCCTCGGCGTGGACCGCTTCACCAGAGTGCGCGATGTCGCGATCACCGATTTCGTCACCACGCCGGTGGGCACCGAGCCGCGCAAGATCTTCGACCTGCTCGAGCACGCCCCGATCGGCGTCGCGGTGGTGACCAATGCGGACGGCACGCTGGCGGGAGTGCTGACCCGCACCGGAGCCATTCGCCCCGGCCTCTACACCCCGGCCACCGACGCGAGCGGGCGGCTGCGCGTGGGCGCGGCCGTCGGTATCAGCGGCGACGTGGGCGCCAAGGCGCGCTCCTTGGTGGAAGCCGGTGTCGACGTGCTCGTCATCGATACCGCGCACGGTCATCAGGCGAAGACGCTGGCGGCTATCAAGGCGGTTGCAGAGGTGCTTTCCAGGCTGGGCCTGGGCGTGCCGCTGGCCGCGGGCAACGTGGTGTCGGCCGAGGGCACCCGGGACCTGCTGGGTGCCGGGGCCAACATCGTCAAGGTCGGCGTCGGCCCGGGCGCGATGTGCACCACCCGGATGATGACCGGTGTCGGCCGCCCGCAATTCTCCGCGGTACTCGAATGCGCTTCTGCAGCAAGGGAAGTCGGTGGACATGTGTGGGCCGACGGCGGGATCCGCCATCCGCGGGACGTGGCGCTGGCGCTGGCCGCCGGGGCGTCGAACGTGATGATCGGGTCGTGGTTCGCCGGGACTTACGAGTCCCCCGGGGACCTGATGCGTGACCGTGACGACCAGCCGTATAAGGAGAGCTACGGCATGGCGTCCAAGCGGGCGGTGGTTGCGCGTAACGGCATCGACACCGCGTTCGATCGCGCCCGCAAGGCGTTGTTCGAGGAAGGCATCTCGACGGCCCGGATGGGGCTAGACCCCGATCGTGGTGGGGTGGAGGACCTGCTGGACCACATCACCTCCGGCGTGCGCAGCACCTGCACCTATGTCGGCGCCTCGACCCTGGCGGAGCTGCATGAGCGGGCCGTCGTCGGCGTGCAGTCGCCGGCCGGCTACGCCGAGGGCCACCCGCTGCCCACCGGCTGGTGACACCGCGCCGCGTGCGGCGACAGAAGTCTTGGCAAACGCTTCGCTAGCATGTTGCATGGAATCGAGCGAAAGGGATGACGTGCCGCAGGCACCTGTCGGGGCCCCATCGAGGCGGTCTCGAGGCACTCAAGGCGTAAGCATCCCCGGCGCGACGTAGCAGGCTGAGCTGGCCGTGAGGTTGTCCGTCACCACCGTCAGTGTGCTGGCCATCGTGGTGCTCATCTTCGGCAATGCGCTGTTCGTCGCGGCCGAATTCGCGCTGACGGCGCTGGATCGCAGCACCGTCGATGCCAACGCCCGCAGCGGCAGGCTCCGGGACCGCTTCATCCAGCGTGCCCAGCACCGGCTGTCGTTTCAGCTGTCGGGTGCGCAGTTAGGCATCTCGACCACCACGCTGGCCACCGGTTACCTGACCGACCCGCTAGTGGCCAACCTGCCGCATCCCTGGTTGGACGCGATCGGAGTATCCGACCCGGTGGCCGACGCGATCACCGCGGTGATGGCGCTGGTGATCGTCACCTCGGTGTCGATGGTGTTCGGCGAGCTGGTCCCGAAGTATCTCGCGGTCGCGCGTCCGCTGCGGACCGCCCGCGCCGTGGTTGCCCCGCAACTGCTGTTTTCGGCGCTGCTCACCCCGGCCATCCGGGCCACCAACGGGGCGGCGAACTGGATGGTGCGCCGATTGGGCATCGAGCCGGCCGAGGAACTGCGCTCGGCCCGCTCGGCGCAGGAGCTGCTGTCGCTGGTGCGGACGTCGGCCCGCAGCGGTTCCCTCGACCTCGCGACCGCATCGCTGATGCGGCGGTCGCTGCAGTTTGGTGCCCTGACCGCCGAGGAACTGATGACGCCGCGAACGGAGGTCGTGGCGCTGCAGACCGACGACACCGTCGCCGACCTGATCGCGGTCGCCGCCGAGTCCGGGTTCTCCCGATTTCCGCTCGTCGACGGCGACCTCGACTCGACCATCGGCATCGTGCACGTCAAGCAGGTGTTCGCGATTCCCCCTGCCGACCGTGCGACCACTCTGCTCACCTCGGTCGTCAAGCCGGTTCCCGTGGTGCCCTCGACGCTGGACGGCGATGCGGTGATGGCGGAGATCCGCGCAAACCCTTTGCAGACCGCGCTGGTTGTCGACGAGTACGGGGGCACCGCGGGCATGGTGACCATCGAGGATCTGATCGAAGAGATCGTGGGCGACGTGCGCGACGAGCACGACGACGCAACCCCGGACGTGGTGGCCGCCGGCAGCGGGTGGCGAGTGTCGGGCCTGCTGCGTATTGACGAGGTGTCCACCGAGACCGGATACCGGGCCCCCGAGGGGGAATACGAGACGATCGGCGGCCTGGTGCTCCAGCAGCTCGGCCACATCCCGAAGGCCGGCGAAACGGTGGAGCTGCCCGCGCTGGATGCGGACGGCCTGCCCGACGAGTCAATGCGCTGGCAGGCGACGGTGGTTCAGATGGACGGCCGCCGGATCGACCTGCTTGAGCTGACCGAATTGGGCGCTCGAGCTGAGAGTCATGAAGAAGCCGACTCGGAGCCGGGGCGCTGATGCACGAAGTGTTGGGAGTGCTGGCGGCGATCCTGCTGATCGGGGCCAACGCGTTCTTCGTCGGAGCCGAATTTTCGCTGATCTCGGCCCGTCGCGACCGTCTCGAAGCGTTGGCCGAGCAGGGCAAGGCCAGCGCGGTGACCGTGATCCGGGCCGGTGAGCAGCTCTCGTCGATGCTGGCGGGCGCGCAGCTGGGCGTCACGGTGGCCTCCATCCTGCTCGGCCGGATCGGCGAGGCGGCCGTCGCCGACCTATTGCGCAAATCGTTCGCGTTGACCCAGATGCATCCGGCGCTGGCGCACACGCTCGCGTTCGCGATCGCGCTGGCGGTTGTCGTGACGCTGCATGTGCTGCTCGGTGAGATGGTGCCGAAAAACATCGCCCTGGCCGGCCCGGAGCGGACGGCGATGCTGCTGGTACCGCCCTACCTGGCCTATGTGCGGGCCGCTCGCCCGTTCATCGTGTTCTACAACAAGTGCGCCAACGCGGTGCTCTACGCGCTGCGCGTGGAGCCGAAAAACGAGCTGGACAGCACGGTCTCCACGGCCCAACTGTCCGCGATGATCGCCGAGTCGGTGTCCGAAGGCCTGCTGGATCAGGAGGAGCACACCCGGCTGACCCGGGCTCTGCAGATCCGCACCAGGGTGGTGGCCGACGTCGCGCGCCCACTCGCCGACATTCGGGCGGTGCGGGTGGCCCAGGCTGGTTCGGGGCCGACCGTCGGCGCGGTCGAACAAGCCCTGGCCCAGACCGGCTACTCCCGGTTTCCGGTCGTCGGCCTCGACGGTGACTACATCGGATACCTGCACATCAAGGACGTGTTGACGCTGGGTGACGATCCGGCGACCGTCATCGACCTGGCGCTGGTGCGCCCGCTGCCGCGGGTTCCCGAGTCACTGCCGTTGGCCGATGCCCTGTCCCGGATGCGGCGCAGCAACAGCCATCTGGCACTGGTTACCGCCGGCAGCGCTGACGGTGGGCAGTTGGTCGCGATGGTGGCCATGGAGGATCTGGTGGAGGACTTGGTCGGCGCGATGCGCGACGGGCAACAGCCCGTATGATCTGAGCGGCGGTAGACGACTTGGAATTGCCCGCAACAGTGCGGTAGTTCGCCAGAGGTGAATCCCGCGACCGCCGCATCGGTATGGCCGCAGCCGTCAGCGCGTCGTGACCTGGCTCCGAACTGGCAAAGCCGCTCGGCGGATAGGCTCATCGGGCTACTGGTCGGTAGGCTGGAGTAATTGCCGGTGAGGCAAAAAATGGAGGAGAACTATGACCGATCGCGTGTCGGTGGGCAACCTGCGCATCGCCCGGGTGCTCTACGACTTCGTGAACAAAGAGGCGCTACCCGGCACCGATATCGACCCGGACAGCTTCTGGGCGGGCGTCGACAAAGTCGTCACCGATCTCACCCCGCAGAACCAGGATTTGCTGAACCGTCGTGACGAGCTGCAGGCCCAGATCGACAAGTGGCACAAGCAACGCGTGATCGCGCCCGTGGACGTGGACGCCTACCGGGAGTTCCTTACCGAAATCGGCTACCTGCAACCCGAACCCGCAGACTTCACCATCGCCACGTCCGGGGTCGATGACGAGATCAAGACCATGGCAGGTCCGCAGCTGGTGGTGCCGGTCCTCAATGCGCGGTTTGCGCTGAACGCGGCCAACGCGCGCTGGGGCTCGCTGTACGACGCCCTCTATGGCACCGACGCCATCCCGGAAAAGGACGGCGCCGAAAAGGGTTCTGGCTACAACAAGGTGCGCGGCGACAAGGTGATCGCGTACGCGCGCAAGTTCCTGGACGGCGCCGTGCCGCTGTCGTCGGGCTCGTGGTCGAACGCCACCGGTATCACGGTCGAGGACGGCCAGCTGGCGGTTGCCTTGCCCGACGAGTCCACCGGGCTCGCCGACCCCGCGCAGTTCGCGGGGTACACCGGCGAGGCTGAGTCGCCGAAGTCGGTGTTGCTGGTCAACCACGGTTTGCACATCGAGATCCTGATCGACCCGGAGTCCCCGATCGGGAAGACCGACCGCGCGGGCGTCAAGGACGTGATCCTGGAATCGGCGATCACCACGATCATGGACTTCGAGGACTCGGTCGCCGCCGTCGACGCCGACGACAAGGTGCTCGGTTACCGCAACTGGCTCGGCCTGAACAGGGGCGACCTGGCCGAGGAAGTCGACAAGGACGGCAAGTTCTTCACCAGGGTGCTCAACGCGGACCGGAGCTACACCGCACCCGACGGCGGCGAGTTCACCCTGCCGGGCCGCAGCCTGATGTTCGTGCGCAACGTCGGTCACCTGATGACCAACGACGCCATCGTTATAGCCGACGGCCCCGGCCAGGAAAAAGGCGAAGAAAAAGAGGTGTTCGAGGGCATCATGGACGCCCTGTTCACCGGCGTGACCGCGATCCACGGGCTCAAGGACGCCTCTCACAATGACGGGGCGAACGGGCCGCTGCTCAACAGCCGCACCGGTTCGATCTACATCGTCAAGCCCAAGATGCACGGGCCCGAAGAGGTGGCGTTCACCGTCGAGTTGTTCAGCCGCGTCGAGGACGTGCTGGGGTTGCCGCCGGGAACCTTGAAGGTCGGCATCATGGACGAAGAGCGCCGCACCACCGTGAACCTGCGGGCGTGCATCAAGGCCGCCGCCGACCGCGTCGTGTTCATCAACACCGGGTTCCTGGACCGCACCGGCGATGAGATCCACACCTCTATGGAGGCGGGCCCGATGGTGCGCAAGGGCACCATGAAGAGCCAGCCTTGGATCCTGGCCTACGAGGACCACAATGTCGACGCCGGTCTGGGCGCCGGGTTCATCGGGCGTGCCCAGATCGGCAAGGGCATGTGGGCCATGACCGAGCTGATGGCAGACATGGTCGAGCAGAAGATCGCCCAGCCCCGCGCCGGCGCTAGCACCGCCTGGGTGCCCTCACCCACCGCGGCCACCCTGCACGCGATGCACTACCACTTTGTCGACGTGGCCGCGGTGCAGGAGGAACTGGCCGGCCAGAACCGCACCACGATCGACCAGCTGCTGACCATTCCACTGGCCAAGGAATTGGCGTGGGCTTCCGAGGAGATCCGCGAGGAGGTCGACAACAACTGTCAGTCGATCCTCGGCTACGTGGTGCGCTGGATTGACCAGGGCGTCGGCTGCTCGAAGGTGCCGGACATTCACAACGTGGCGCTCATGGAGGACCGCGCCACCCTGCGGATCTCCAGCCAGTTGCTGGCCAACTGGCTGCGGCACGGCGTCATCACCAGCGAGGACGTGCGGGCCAGCCTGGAGCGGATGGCGCCGATGGTCGACCAGCAGAACGCCGGCGACTCCGCCTACCAGCCGCTGGCGCCCAACTTCGACGACAGCATCGCGTTCCTGGCCGCACAGGAGCTGATCTTGTCCGGGGGGCAGCAACCCAACGGCTACACCGAGCCGATCCTGCATCGCCATCGTCGTGAAGCCAAAGCCCGGGCCGGTGCCTGATCGCGGCTCGACAGGTCAGGCAATGATTCGACTGGAAGGCAGCGGGCACCGGCATGGGTAGGCACAGAAGGCCCGACCCGAAGGATTCCGCCCCCAAAGATTCCGCGGCGCTGTCCGTCGAGGCGTTGTCGGAAAAGGCCGCCGCTGAGAGTTTGGACGCTGGCTCGGGGACCGAGCCGGTGGCTGACGTCCAGCCCCCCGCCGATGACCGGACCGACGACGGCGATGCGGACGAAGGGCCCGTTCCCGCGAGCGAGGACCCCGGCGCCGACCACGACGCCGGCGGCGTGTTTGCGTCCGGACCCGACGATGACTTCCCGGAGTACCCGGATTTTCCGCCTCGCCAGGCCAGCGCGGTCGCCCCGGGGCCGCCCACGGCTTCATCGGAGCCTTCATTGGACCCGTTGCCTCCATCCCAGTCCGGCCACCACGGATTCGGTGCCTGGCAAGGTGGCCACCGCAGTTCCGGCCGAAGACGCGGAGTCAGCATCGGCTTGATCGTGGCCTTGGTCGCGGTCGTCGTCGTCGTGGGCACGGTGATCGTCTGGAGTTTCTTCGGTGACGCGTTGTCCCACCGCGGGCAAACGGCCGCGGCGCGCTGTCTGGGCGGCAACGAGACGGTCGCCGTCGTCGCGGACCCATCGATCGCCGATCATCTGCAGGATTTCGTCGAAGGCTTCAACACGTCGGCCGGGCCGGTCGGCGATCGCTGTGTGTCGGTGAGTATCAAGCCCGCCGGCTCCGACGCCGTCCTGAACGGTTTAGCCAACAAGTGGCCGGCCGAACTGGGCGGCCAGCCGGCGTTGTGGATACCCGGCAGCTCGATCTCGGCGGCCCGGCTCGCCGGGGCCTCTGGTCAGAAGGCCATCACCGACAGCCGTTCACTGGTGACGTCGCCGGTGCTGCTGGCGGTGCGGCCCGAATTGCAGTCGGCGCTGGCAATCCAGAGCTGGGCAGCACTGCCGGGCCTGCAAACCAACCCGAACTCGTTGGCCGGCCTGAACTTACCGGCCTGGGGCTCACTGCGGCTTGCGCTCCCGAGCAAAGCCAACGCCGACGCCGCATCGCTGGCGGGCGAAGCGGTGGCGGCCGCGTCGGTGCCCGCGGGCGCACCGCCGACCCAGGGCGTCGGGGCGGTGCGCACCCTGATCGGTGCACAGCCCAAACTGGCCGACAGCACACTGACAGAGGCGATGAACGCGCTGCTCAAGCCTGGTGACGCGGCGACGGCGCCGGTACACGCGGTGATTACCACCGAGCAGCAACTGTTCCAGCGCGCTCAGTCGCTGCCGGATGCCAAGAGCACGTTGGCTTCCTGGCTGCCGCCCGGCCCGGTGCCGGTCGCGGACTATCCCACGGTGCTGCTGAGCGGGTCGTGGCTGTCGAAGGAGCAGACCGAGGCGGCCAGCGAGTTTGCCCGATTCCTGCGCAAGCCCGAGCAACTGGCCAAGCTGGCCAAAGCCGGTTTCCGCGTCGACGGCGTCAAACCACCGAGCAGCGCCGTCACCAGCTTCGCGGCGCTGCCCTCCGCACTGTCGGTGGGTGACGATGCGATGCGCGCCACGCTGGCCGACGCCATGAGCGCACCGTCGAACGGGGTGGCGGCGACCATCATGCTCGACCAGTCGCTGCCCGCCGACGACGGCGGAAAGACCCGGTTGGCCAACGTGATCGCGGCGCTTCAAGACCGCATCAAGGCGTTGCCACCCAACTCGATCCTGGGGCTGTGGACTTTCGACGGCCACGAGGGCCGATCGGAGGTGGGCACCGGGCCGCTGGCCGACCCGGTCAACGGCCAGCCCCGCTCGGCCGCCCTGCTGGCCGCGCTGGACAAGCAGTTTTCATCCAACGGCGGTGCCGTGTCGTTTACCACCCTGCGCATCATCTACGGCGACATGCTGGCCAACTACCGTGTCGGCCAAACGAATTCGGTGCTGGTGATCACGGCGGGGCCGCACACGGACCAGACGCTGGACGGGCCGGGACTGCAGGACTTCATCCGGCGCAGCGCTGATCCGGCCAAGCCGGTCGCGGTCAACGTCATCGACTTCGGCGCCGACCCGGACCGGGCAACGTGGGAAGGCATCGCCCAGGTCAGCGGCGGCAGCTACCAGAACTTGCCGACGTCGGCCACCCCTGATCTCGCCACGGCGATCAACACCTATTTGAGCTGACCTCAGCGCGGCGCGCGAGGCTCAGACCCGCACCACTGTCCGTCCCATCGTCAGCCGCTGATCCATCTCGTCGAGCGCGGCCGGCAGCTCCTCGAATGTGACCACCTGACCGACGAACGGCGCTATCCGTCCCTGCGCCAGCAGATCCTCCAGGGCACGCTGCGCCTTCTCGCCGATCTCGCGTGGCTGAATATGGATGCCGGGCAACGGGTTCTCCATCGCGGGGTCAGCGGTATACGCCAGCATCACGCCGATCAGCGAAATGCTGCCGAACATGATCGCGCGCGGCGTCAGCGTCGGCCGGTCCTCCGCTTCGATGCCGCCCGCGAAGCCGATCATCACCAGGCGGCCGTAGAGCCGCAGACAGCGCACCGACGCTTCGGTCACCGCGCCGCCGACACCGTCGAACACCAGGTCCACGCCGCGCCCGTCGGTCACGGCCAGTACAGCGGGCACGAAATCGCTTGCGCGATAATCGATAGCGACGACGGCGCCGAGCTCGAGGCACTTGGCCGTCTTCACCGGCCCGCCCGCGGTGGTCAGCACCCGTGCGCCGGCGGCGTTGGCCAGCTGAACCGCGGCTGATCCCACGCCGCCCGCGCCGGCGTGGATCAGCACCGTCTCACCGGCACTCAACCCGCCGCGCTGGTGCAGTCCCAGCCACGCCAGATGGAACGGCATGAAGAACGCCGCGGCTTGCGTGTCGTCCAGCTCCGCGGGCGCGTCGAACACCATGCCGACATCGGCGATGACGAACTCGGCGTAGCCGCCGTAAGCGCCCTTGGCGCAGGCGATCACGCGCCGCCCCAACCAGGGCTCTGCGCCCGGCCCCGCGGCGTCGACCGTTCCCGTCACTTCCATGCCAAGCGTGTAGGGAATCGGCGGGGTTCACCGTAAGGTAACGCCCGTGGCAGCCGTCGACCTCGTTGTAGTTGAGAGCCATCGCGCAGGTCCTGATTCGCACTTCGCCGGGCTGTGGCTGGGGCACCGCGATGCGGTCGAGCCTGAGCGCTTCCGACGGCCGACCGTTCCGGTGCACACGCCACGCGCGCATATCTGTATCGCTTCGCATCAAGCCCGCCCAACGACTGCACCGCCAGTGCCGCTCAGGACGTTACGCGGCCCCCGAATCCCGACGCGAATTGCTACAAAGAGAAGAAGCCGCGAAGCTTGAGAACAGGAGCGCCATGAGGGTTGATTTCACTCCGGATCGCCAGCTCTACCCGTTCGAGTCACGCTGGTTCGACAGCTCGCGGGGCCGCATCCACTACATCGATGAGGGAAACGGCCCGCCAATCCTGTTCTGCCACGGCAATCCGACGTGGAGCTTCCTGTATCGCGAGATCGTCGTCGGGCTGCGTGACCGATTCCGTTGCATCGCGCCGGATTATCTCGGGTTCGGGCTTTCAGAGCGCCCCGAGGGGTTCGGGTACAAGGTCGACGAGCACGCCCGAGTCGTCGGCGAATTCGTCGATCACCTAGGCCTGGACGGCTACCTGACGATGGGCCAGGACTGGGGTGGGCCGATCGGCATGTCGGTTGCGGTGGAGCGTGCCGATCGGGTGCGCGGCGTCATCCTCGGCAACACCTGGTTCTGGCCTACCGACGTGCTGACGACGAAGATCTTCAGCCGGGTGATGTCCAGTCCGCCGATGCAGTGGGCGATCTTGCGGCGCAATTTCTTCGTCGAGCAGATGATCCCCGCGGGAACTGAGCGCCGCCCCAACGCCGCGGTGATGGAGCACTATCGGGCGGTGCAGCCCAGCCCTGCCGCACGGCTCGGCGTGGCCGAGATGCCCAAGCAGCTGTTGGCCGCCCGTCCACTGTTGGAACGCCTTGCCCGGGAGGTGCCGGCCAAGTTGGGTGCCAAGCCGGCGCTGTTCGTCTGGGGCATGAAAGACTTCGCCTTCAGGCCCGGCCCTTCGCTGCCGCGCATGCGCGCGACGTTTCCCGACCACGTCGTCGTCGAGCTGCCCAACGCCAAGCATTTCATCCAAGAAGATTCGCCCGACGAGATCGCCGCCGCGATCATCGAGCGCTTCGGCTAGACGTCTGCCGAATTGTTAGTCGCGGGGGCGGGGCGCCTCCAGGCGCTCGTTGGCGCTGAATTGAAGTCAGACCCTGAGGTCGACAGTGCGAGGTCGCCCCGCCGTGTCCGACATTGCCAGTTGGTGCCGCGAAGGGCAAGCTCTCGATGCTGGTGCGGTTGCTGAATCATGTTGACACAATGTCATTTTCCAGCTCATTTTCCAGCTGCAATCGACGGCCTGCCCTGGCTGAGGCCGGTTTGTCGACGCCCAGCCCCGTGAGCGCGCGGTGGCCGCCGACTTCGGCTACTACTCGAGACCACGCCATCTTGCCGGGCCGCGTTATCAGCATCAATTGTCGGTGCTGTTCGTTATGATGCGAATGTATGTTCGAACACCTGGTTGCGGTCGATCCGGCAGCTGACGAATCGGCGTTGATCGTGCGCATAGCCGAGCTAGAGCGAGTCAAATCGGCGGCCGCGGCGGGTCAGGCTCGAGCGGCCGCCGCCTTGGACTCGGCACGTCGCGCGGCCGAAGCGGCGGCCGGTGTGCCCGCCGCCCGCCGCGGACGTGGTCTGGCCAACGAGATCGCGCTGGCCCGACGAGACTCCCCTGCCCGCGGAG
>NZ_JBKQQD010000145.1:0-3234 GCF_052144515.1 Mycobacterium sp.
CGCCGATGGGAACCGCCAGCACGACCCGGCTCGCGCTCTGGGCGCGGGCCACCTGGCAGGCGGCCTTTGCGGTCGCCCCGGTGGCGACGCCGTCGTCGACGATCACCGCGACCCGCCCCGCCAGCGAAATGCGGTCACGCCCGCGGCGGAAACGTTCCACGCGGCGCTGCAGCTCGGCGCGCTGCGCGTTTTCGACCGCGTCCATGTCGTGGCTGCGGAGGCCCGCCGCACGCACGACGGAGTCGTTGATCACCCGCACCCCGCCCTCACCGATGGCGCCGAAGGCCAATTCGGGCTGAAACGGCACCCCAAGCTTGCGCACCACAAGGACATCGAGCAGGGCGTGCAGCGCCTTGGCGACTTCGAAAGCCACCGGGACCCCGCCTCGCGGCAGGCCCAGCACGACAATGTCCTGGCCGCACAAGGATTTCAGGCGTTCGGCCAGCCGACGTCCGGCGTCGACACGATCGTCGAATAGCCTCATATCGCCGCGCAACGAAACTAGCCGTTGGGCCAGTAGACGCTGAGCATCGCCACGATCGTCGAACTGCGTCATCCCCCCAAGTGTGGCGCGAGGGGTCGCCGCGCCGAAGGGCCTTAGGACCACTCCCGTGGGGACCAACGCCTCCTGACCGGCGATCGCCGACCATCTAGCGTCGGCGGCATCCACGCAAGGAAGGACCGCGAAATGTCCGGTCGCAGCACACATCCGGGAGTCGTGGTCGGTGTCGACGGGTCCCCGTCATCGACAATGGCCGTACGGTGGGCCGCACGCGAGGCAACCATGCGCAACATCGGACTGACCCTCGTACACGTCTCCAACCCGCCAGCCGTCTGGCCTGCCGCCCCCATCCCGGCCGAGATCTACCAACGGCACAGAGAAGAGGCCCGCAAGGTCCTCGCCGATGCGATCAAGGTCGCCGAAGACAGCGTGGAGGGCAACCGGCCCAAGATCGACAGCGAACTGCTGTCCGCAGCGCCCGTGCCGACCCTTATCGACCTGTCGAAAGAGGCGCACATGATGGTGGTCGGCTGCCGCGGACATGACGCGCTGCAGCGGACCCTGCTCGGCTCGGTCAGCGTCGGGCTGGTCCATCATGCCCACTGCCCGGTCGCGGTGATCCACGACGAGGCGCCGATCCTGCTGGGACCCTCGCAATTACCGGTGTTGGTCGGCATTGACGGCTCGCCGGCATCGGAGCTGGCCACCGCGATCGCCTTCGACGAGGCCTCCTTCCGCGGTGTGGACCTGGTGGCCCTGCACGCCCGGAGCGACTTAGACAACTCGCTGAGCATGGAATGGTCGCCCCTGCAATCCCGGGCAGCGGAAATCCTGGCGGAACGCCTAGCTGGTTGGCAGGAACGCTATCCCGACGTCACCATTCACCGCCGGCTGGTGTTTGACCGCCCAGCGCGCCATCTGCTCGATGAATCCGAGTCCGCCCAACTCGTCGTGGTCGGCAGCCACGGCCGGGGCGGATTCGCCGGAATGCTGCTCGGATCGGTCAGCACCACCGTGGTACACGCGGCGCGCATCCCGGTGATCGTCGCCCGCCAACACTAATGCGCTGCCCGGCACCATCTTTGGAGGTGATTTGACATGGGCGGCATCCCGATAGGGCGGATCGCCGGATTTCCGGTCAGCGTCAACTGGAGCGTGCTGGTCATCCTCTGGTTGTTCACCTGGAGCCTGGCCTCCACGTTGCCCGCCGCCGTGCCGGGCTACTCGAAAGGGGCCTACTGGCTGGCTGGGGCGTGCGGTGCGCTGATATTGCTCGGGTCGCTGCTGGCCCACGAACTGACGCACGCGATCCTCGCGCGCCGCGCCGGAGTCAAGGTGTTCGACGTGACGCTGTGGCTGTTCGGGGGCGTCACCCGCCTCGGGGGCGAAGCGAAGACACCTCGGGAGGCGTTTCGGATCGCGGTGTCGGGTCCGCTGATGAGCCTGGCGCTCGCGGCGGTCTTCGGGGGCGCGGCTTACGGACTCGGCGCGCTCGGGATCGCACACATCGTGGTCGGCGTCGCCTGGTGGCTCGCAGGCATCAACCTGCTGCTAGGCCTGTTCAATCTGTTACCAGGCGCCCCGTTGGACGGCGGGCGGGTCCTGAAGGCTTACCTGTGGCGCCGCTATGGCGATCCCGTGCGCGCCGGCGTCGGCGCAGCGCGCGCCGGGCGCATACTCGCGTTCATTCTGATCGCGCTCGGGCTGCTGGAGTTTCTGGCGGGGGCCCTGGTTGGCGGCGTGTGGTTGGCGTTTATCGGGTGGTTCATCTTCGCCGCTTCCCGTGAGGAGGAGGTACAGGTGATGACCCGGCAAACCATCGCCGGTGTCCGCGTGGCCGATGTCATGACCGCCCACCCCCACACGGCGCCCGCCGACATCACCATCGAGGATTTCATTCAGCATTACCTGCTGGGCGACCGCCACTCAGCGTATCCGGTCGCCGACCGCGATGGATCGATCATTGGGCTGATCACCCTGGCGCAACTGCGCGGTGTCGCACCGAGCCAGCGCGCCGCCACCTTAGTGCGTGAGGCCGCGATACCCCTACCCCGGGTGCCCACGGCGGCGCCGGACGAGCCGCTCACCGCACTGCTGGAGCGTCTGGGATCACACGCCGGTAACCGCGCTCTTGTCGTCGATGCGGGCCGGCTGGTCGGCATTATCACCGCAACCGATCTCAGCCGATTGATCGACGTGTACCGGCTCGCATCTCCACCGGCGGGTGCCGCTCATCGGCACTAAGTGTCGACTTTGCCCACCCTTCTCATAACTACGGATCGTGCGGGACAAGGTCTTTCGGGTCGAAAACTAAAGCAGTGATTCCGGTCGAACAGCGGGCACCGTCCACCATCCCCCGGGTGCTCGCGCATCGAACGCTGTCGGCGGGCAATGTGACCTTTGGGCGCATTCTTGAGGACGTTTGGCCCCTCGCCGCGCAGTTGGCTGGGGTGCGATGGTGGCGGTGCCGGGGAAACTCGGTGGTCCATTAGCCCCTAGTTCCCGTGACCAATGAGGTCAAAGACTTACGAACTTGGGCCCTTCACTCGCCTGAAGGAGAAAGAGAGAGGTCATCATGTCAGGCACCGTCGCTCGCGTCACCGAAATCAGCGCCAAGTCCGATACCAGTTTCGAAGACGCCGCGAAGGTTGGCCTTGCTCGGGCCAACGAGACGCTCCATGGCGTCAAGTCGGCCTGGATCAAGGAGCAGTCGGTGGATGTGGAGAACGGGA
>NZ_JBKQQD010000146.1:0-3644 GCF_052144515.1 Mycobacterium sp.
GGGGCAGGTGCCACCGTCGCGCTGCTGTGCGACCTGGTTGTCATGGCACAAGACGCTTTCCTGTCCGATCCGCGGGTCGCACTCGGCCTGCTCGACGGCGCGGGCGGAATTGTGTTGTGGCCGTTGCTGACCGGTCTCTCGGCCGCAAAGGAGCACCTGTTGCTCGGCGATCGGGTTCCGAGCGCCGAAGCTCACCGGCTCGGCCTGGTCAACCGCGTCGTTGCCACCGAAGACACCGTGGCGGCGGCCCTCGACCTGGCCCGCCGGCTGGCGGCCCTACCGCCGCACGCGGTGCGGGAGGCGCGGCGCTTGCTGAACTCGCACATCGAGCGGGCGGCCCCGGTGCTGTCCGAGTGCGCACGGGCCGAGAGTGAATGCTTCGAGACGGACGAGCACCGTGCCGCGCTGGACCGGTTGAGTGTGCGACTTGCCACGAGACCGCCAAGGGAGTCCTAGTGGTCGCACGCAACCGTGTCGCGCTGGTGACGGGAGGCACCCGCGGGATCGGGCGCGCCGTGACCGAGAGGCTGGCCGACTCCGGGGTCGATGTGGCCGCCGGATACGCCACCGATTGCGTTGCAGCAGAATCGGTCCGGGACCGATGCGAGAAATCCGGCGCCCGAGTGACCCTGCACCGGGTGGACGTGGGCGACCCGAAGTCCTGCCGGTGCCTGGTCGACGAGGTCTTGGACCAGCATGGGCGACTCGACTACCTCATCAACAACGCCGGCACGGTCACCGAGCAGCGCTACGGCGACATCACGACTGACGACTGGCAGCAGCACCTGGCGGTCAACCTGTCGGCCGCGTTCTTCCTGTCGCAGGCGGCCATGGGTACCATGATTGAGCGCCGCTTCGGGCGCATCGTCAACATCGGCTCGGTGTCCGCGACGATGGGCAGCCCAGTGCAGATCCCTTACGCCGCAGCCAAATCGGGACTCATCGGATTGACGCGGTCGACAGCACGTGCCGTCGCACGAAAAGGAATAACTGTGAACTGCGTGATCCCGGGCAGCTTCGACACCGATCTGTCGCAGGGGCTGGCGTTCACGGCCCGCAACGTCGTGACGTCGATGATCCCGGTCGGCCGCTGGGGGCGGCCCGAAGAACTCGCGCACGCGGTCAGTTTCCTGCTCGACGACCTCGCCTCCTACATCACCGGCGCCGTGCTCACCGTGGACGGCGGAATGAGCATGGGCGGATGACCCAGACCCCATTGACGGCCGCGCGCGTCGTTGCCCCCGGTATACCAAAGGACCGGCAGGACGAGTACCGGAGACTTGGCTACGTCAGCGACATGACCATCAGCGCGGCGGTCACCCGGGCCGCGCGGCAGTGGGGCGCACTGCCCGCCATCCGTGAGGCCGCACAGCAGCTGACCTACCAAGAGCTGCTCGAGCATGTTGAACGCGCGGCGGCGTGGTTCAGCGGTGCGGGCATTGGCGCCGGCGACGTGGTGTGCTGGCAAACCCCTAACTGGTGGGAGGCGCAGGTGCTGGCCCTGGCCGTCTGGCACGTCGGTGCGGTGAGCAGCCCAATCGCGCCGTTTTACCGCGAGCATGAACTGCGCCAGGTCATTGAGCAGGTGCACCCGGCGGCCGTCATCGCGGCCCAATCGTTCCGCGGCTTCGGGCACGCCGAAGCATTCGACGACCTGCTGGCCGAAAATGGGCTGCGTGACATCCCCAAGGTCGTGCTGCGCGGGTTCCGGTCCGGATGGACACCGTTCGACCATGTCGTCTCGCATGGGCGCCGCCAGCAATACGCGGTGCTGTCACCCGATGAACCCTGCCTGGTGCTTTTCACATCCGGAACTACATCGGAGGCAAAAGCCGCCGTGCATTCCTCGCGCACATTGCTGGCGGAGACCCGACAACTAGCCGACGCCTGGGGCCTGTCGTGGGAGGACGTCGCCTATATGGCGGCGCCCCTGCAGCACATCACCGGAGTGCTGAACGCCATGACGATTCCACTGCTGGTCGGCGCCTGCGCGGTCCTCGCCGACCGCTGGGATGCCGACGAGGCAGTCGTCGAGATGACCCGCCATCGGGTGACCTACACGGCCGGCGCAACGGTGTTCCTGCAGGAACTCACCCAAGCCGCCCGTGATGCGCGAGTTCGTCTGCCGCTGAGGATGTTCGCTTGCGGTGGTGCGTCGGCGCCACGTGCGGTCATGGAGCGCAGCGAGGAGCAGGGCATTCCCGCGGCCCGGGTCTACGGCATGACCGAGCTGCCGACAGCGACCGTGATGAATCGGGCATTTCCGTTTGACCTGCGCGCGCAGACCGACGGCGCAGTGGCGCCGGGCGTCGAGGTGCGCGTTGTCGACGGCGAATCCGGATCGCTGCCAACCGGAGTGGAAGGCGAACTGCTAGTGCGGGGGCCCGAGCGCATGCTCGGCTACCTCGACCCCGAGGACAATCGCGCGGCACTGGACGAGGCTGGTTGGTTTCGCACCGGTGACGTCGGCGTCCTCGACGACGCGGGTTTCGTCACCATCACCGGGCGGCTGAAGGACGTCATCAACCGCGGCGGCGAGAAGTTCTCCGCCCGCGACATCGAAGACCTACTCGTCGCGCATCCTGCGGTGCGGCAGGCCGCCGTCGTCCCAGGGCCCGATGCACGCTTTGGCGAGGTCCCGGTCGCCTTCGTGGTGTTCGACGGCCACGCACATCCCTCAACCGGCGAACTGGCCGCACATCTGCACGCCACCGGCCTGGCACGCCAAAAGACTCCGGCCGCGTGGTATTTCGTGGATGGGCTGCCAATGACCCCGTCCGGCAAGGTGAAGAAGTTCGAGCTAATCGCAAATGTAGAAGCAGAAATCAGACGATGAATCTCGATCAGTTTTGCGCCGTCCTCGACCTTGAATCCGACGAGGTGTACACGCAGGCGGGAATCCTGGTCGCTTCATCCGCCCGGGAGAGCGCGACAGAACCTTCAGATAAAGGAGACAGCAGTGGCAGCAGAACATTTCGTCCGTTACGAGACGGATGGCCCGGTGGCGGTCATCACGCTGGACCGGCCGCAGGCCGCCAACGCGCAAACACCTGGCATCCTCAAGGACCTCGATGGTGCCTGGCGGCGCGCCGAGGACGACCCGGACGTGAGGGTGATCGTCTTCACCACGACCGGCAAGCATTTCTCGGCCGGACACGACATGTCCGGTAACGATCCCTCCGCCGACGGGCGCCGACTTGGCCCCAGGCGCGCCGACGACGGCAGGCTGGTGGCCGAGGAATACTACGACTGGGAAACTCGGGGCTACCTCGAGTACGCCAAGCGCTGGCGTGACATCCCCAAGCCCACCATCGCCGCCGTTCAGGGCAAGTGCATCGCCGCCGGCCTGATGCTGTGCTGGCCGTGTGACCTCATCGTGGCCGCCGACAACGCTCAATTCTCCGACCCAGTCGCGCTTATGGGCATCATGGGCGTCGAATATCATGCTCACACTTGGGAACTCGGGCCCCGCAAGGCCAAGGAGATGTTATTCACCCAGGATTCGGTGAGCGCCCAAGAGGCATTGCGGACCGGGATGGTAAACCATGTGGTGCCGCTGGAAGAGCTTCGCGAATTCACCCTGCGGCTCGCGCAGCGGATCGCGCGGACCGACCCGTGGGCGTTGCGCATGGCCAAGCGCGCGG